>JBAPMF010000039.1:0-17768 GCA_049278475.1 Herbaspirillum sp.
TTTAAAGAACCTACCACCGCGCAGCAGCGACTAATACCTGCTCCGTTACCAAATCGTTTTGTCTGGCAATTCAGCAAAGACGAGATTATGTAGCACTATTTCATCCACGTCAATTACTTTCTTAACGGCCCTTCTTTATAACACTCCTTTCAATTCGTACTATGTTCGTAGTAGCTCGTTTTTAGATAATCAGGTGTTCCATATAAAAATAGTAATAATAGTTAACAACACATTTTCTGTGCATAACCAGGTAAACCAATATCAGATCAAAGATTTACGAAATACATAAGCGCTTGGTAAGTCTTGTATGACAAAAAATAAAAATTGGATAAAAAAATAGTCCTTTGAAGAATTACAGAACTATTCACATTCTATGTAAGAGATATACAAAGATTTTCACAGATGGGCAGTGAATCAGCGGGCAGCGTTGAAGAGCAAGTCTAGCGACACGTCGGTGGAGGTAGCCGTTTGTACACCGTGTGCCATCATATCGCGGACGAAGGTATCATATTGTGCTTCATTCCCCTCGACCGGACTCATGCAGTCAGTCACGAGTACAAGCTTCGACGCGCTTGCAAAGCCGAATTGTTCGACGATGTGTTCGGTGGTAGCCTTTACGCAGTGGCTGCCCGCTTCGCCAGCGATGTAGATGCAGTCGGCCTGGCGCAGCAGGTCGATGAAACCACGGTTCAGTTGAGTATCCGAGTCGCTGTCGTCCGGTACTTCCGCCATGACTGCCGAGTAGTGCTCGGTCCACGGGTTTAAACCCTTCGTCACCTTGTTGACAATGCCAAACGTGGAATCTTCCCAGCGGTTGTAGGCGGCATACACGTCAGCATGGACGTCGTGGCCCCAGGTGCTGATCTCACAGTGTACCGGCCAGACCATCAGGTGATAACGGCCGGCAGCTTCGAGCGCATCGAGGTAGGTCAACGTGCGCGACAAGGCAGCTGGGAAACGCGGCAGGAATTTACCGGCACGCACGTCGGCAGCGGTAATTTCAGTGAAAGGCGATACACTCCCGCCGTTAGTACCGACCCAGAAAGTCGGATGGGCGATATCGAATTTATGGTGCGAGTCGAGCGTGATGCTGATCCCGGACAGGCCGCGGCAACCTTGGTTGATTAGTTCGGCCAGGCGCAGCATGTCGGCATGCGCGCCGTTAACCGGCAGAGAGGGCGCGGCAGTGCGGCCATCAGGATTGGCCGGGCAGTGGCTGGCCGGCAGGTCGCAAAAATCGTTTTGCGGATCGATGACGAGCAGGTGTAAGTTGCGTTTCATGGCATTTTTCTTGTTGACCACGACGTCAGTGTAATCCGTAGACTCCCCCGAAGGAGATCGTCAACACGTTCTTACTGATCTGTAACACCGCCAACCAGACCATGTGCCTGCTGGTCCGCATGGTAGCTTGAGCGCACCATTGCTCCTACAGCTGCATGCATGAATCCCATCTGGCGGGCTTTTTCTTCATACATCTTGAAGGTATCGGGGTGTACATAACGGCGCACTGGCAGATGGTCGTCGCTTGGCATCAGGTATTGGCCGATAGTGAGCATGTCGACGCCATGGGCGCGCATGTCGCGCATGACTTGCAGGACTTCTTCATCAGTTTCACCGAGGCCGACCATGATGCCGGATTTGGTTGGCGTGTTCGGATGCAGTTCCTTGAAACGCTTCAGCAGATTCAGCGAATATTCGTAATCGGAACCGGGACGCGCTTCTTTGTAAAGACGTGGTGTGGTTTCGAGGTTATGATTCATGACGTCCGGCGGGGCTGTCTTGAGAATTTCCAGTGCGCGATCCATGCGCCCGCGGAAGTCTGGTGTCAGGATTTCGATACGGGTCGCAGGCGACAGTTCGCGCACACGCTGGATGCAGGCGGCAAAATGGGCCGCGCCGCCGTCGCGCAGATCGTCGCGGTCGACACTGGTGATGACGACGTAGCTCAGCTTGAGCTGAGTGATGGTCCTGGCGAGATTTTCCGGTTCATTGGGATCAAGCGGATCGGGCCGGCCATGGCCAACGTCGCAGAACGGGCAACGGCGTGTGCATTTGTCACCCATGATCATAAAGGTGGCAGTGCCTTTGCCGAAGCATTCGCCGATATTAGGGCAGGAAGCTTCTTCGCATACCGTCACCAGATTGCTGGCGCGCAGGATGTCTTTGATTTCGTAGAAGCGGGTGGTCGGTGAGCCGGCTTTGACGCGAATCCAGTCGGGCTTTTTGAGTTTTTCCGCCGGCATGATCTTGATGGGAATCCGGGCAGTTTTGCCAGCGCCTTTTTGTTTGTCAGCAGGATTGCGCAAAGCCTCGGTTGGAGCAATATTGGTAGTCATCATTATGGTATTTGAAGCCATCTCAGGCAGACGGCGGTAAAACGAAATACTCCACGAGTCGATCGGCAAGCAGCGTTTGTACCTCACTTAGCTCGGCAGCCACGCCCAGTGTTCGCATGTCAACGGTGGCGAGACCTGCATGGCCGCAAGGGTTGATCCAGGAAAACGGTGTCAGATCCATCGCCACGTTGAACGATACGCCGTGATAGGTGCAACCGTTGCTACGGATTTTCAAACCCAGAGCAGCGATCTTGGCGCCTTGCCATCGTCCTGTACTGACATAGATGCCGGGCGCTTCTTGTTTGCGTTCACCAGCAAGATTATATGTTGCCAGCGTGTCGATCACTGCCTGTTCGATCTTTTGCACAAATTCGCGGGCGAACAGACGCGCACCAAAATGATGACGGCGCAAATCCATCAGCAAATAGATCACCACCTGGCCGGGGCCGTGGTAAGTGACTTCGCCGCCACGGTCGGTCTGGATTACGGGAATGGCGTGGGGATCGAGTACGTGGGCGATGTCGGCGCCCAAGCCGAGTGTGAACACCGGCGGGTGTTCGACGATCCAGAGTTGGTCGGGGGTATCGGAAGTACGGCTGTCGGTGTAAGCGCGCATGGCATCGAAGCTGGCCTGATAATTTTCGACGCCGCGCCGGATGATTTGTGGGACGGCCTGCATGGCGATTTACAGCACGAATTTTACCATCTCATGCGAGGACAGGGCACGATACAGATTGTCGAGCTGTGCACGGTTGGTAGCGCACACGGTCACGGTCAGCGACAGGTATTTGCCTTGCGAAGAAGGACGTATCTCGACCTTGCCGGCATGAAAAGTGGGATCATGCTCCGTAATCATTTCGACGATATGATTGACGAATTCATCGTGCATGACGGCGATGACTTTGATGGGAAAGTCGCTTGGATATTCGATCAGGGATTCTTTATCGGGCAGAGACATGATGGGCGAAACCTTCAATCAGGAAACTACTTATTTTACGCCATGCATTCATGGACTTGCGCATACTTTACCGCGTGACAGGACCGCTACTTTTTTCGCGGTCATGAAACTTTCCAGATGAATTCCGTACCAAGCTGTCTGCAATGATAAATAATCTGCGAGTTTTCGGCTGCGAATCGAAATAAGCAGGTGAGACACAATAGATTGCCAATACTCTGGAGATTACATGCTTGCATGGTTTGAAAAACTGGTTTACCCCTATCCTGACACGATGCCCAAGCCGCCGCCGCGTGGCTTTTTACGCTTCATCTGGGCTTGCACCAAAGGCTTGCGCCGTTACATTATTGGGATGACGCTATTGACAGCGATCATCGGCGCATTCGAAGCGCTGTTGTTCGTCATGATGGGCCACATCATCGACTGGCTCGCGCATGTCGAACCGGCGCAATTGTGGGCGCAGGAACGCAACAGCCTGATATGGCTGGCACTGGTGCTGACCGGCAGTCCGGTACTGATCGCATTGCAGACTTTCCTCAAGCATCAAACCCTGGCAGGTGCGTTTCCGATGATGCTACGTTGGAAATTCCATCGCCTGATGCTCAACCAGAGCATGAGTTTCTATCAGGACGAGTTTGCCGGACGCGTCGCCACCAAGGTAATGCAAACCGCGCTGGCGGTACGCGACGTCTGCATGATCATAGGTGACATCCTGGTGTTCGTGATGGTTTATTTCATCACCATGACGGCGGTGGTCGGCAACTTTGATGCATGGCTGCTGTTGCCCTTCTCCGGCTGGCTGTTGCTGTATATCGCCGCGCTGCGCTACTTCGTACCGCACCTGTCGAGGGTCGCGCGTAACCAGGCCAACGCGCGTTCACTGATGGTTGGCCGTATCACCGACGCCTACACCAACATCGCCACCGTCAAACTGTTTTCACACGCCGGACGCGAGGCCGCTTATGTACGCGGCGCGATGCAGGATTTTCTGCTTACAGTGCATCAACAGATGCGTCTGATCAGCGGTTTCGAAATTGTCAATCACACGCTCAATATGATGCTGGTTCTATCGACCGCAGGCATAGCCTTATGGCTATGGACGCAAGCTCAGGTCGGCGTTGGCGCGGTGGCAGCGGCGACTGCCATGGCGCTACGCCTGAACGGTCTCGCCCATTGGGTCATGTGGGAGATGGCGGTGCTGTTCGAGCACGTCGGCACCGTGCAGGACGGCATCAACACGCTATCACGCACGCACGAAGTAAACGACTTGCCCGACGCGCAACCGCTACAGGCCAAATACGGCGAATTGCGTTTTGAAAATGTCAGCTTCGCTTACGGCGCAGCCGGTCCGCATGCGCGCCAAGTGATAGATCAACTCAATTTACACATTCAGCCCGGTGAAAAAATTGGTCTGGTCGGTCGCTCCGGCGCTGGCAAATCGACCATCGTCAATCTGCTGTTGCGCTTCTATGACGTCGAACGAGGCCGTGTACTGATTGACGGTCAAGACATTGCTCACGTCACGCAGAACAGTCTGCGCGCGCAGATCGGCATGGTGACGCAGGACACGTCGTTGTTGCACCGTTCGGTACGCGATAACATCCTGTACGGACGTCCCGATGCCAGCGACGATGAAATGGTCGCCGCCGCGCGCCGCGCTGAAGCACACGAATTCATCGGCACGCTGATCGATGCGCGCAACCGCAAGGGCTATGACGCCCACGTCGGCGAGCGCGGCGTCAAGCTGTCCGGTGGTCAGCGTCAACGCATTGCGATTGCACGCGTGATGCTCAAAGACGCCCCGATTCTGTTGCTCGATGAAGCCACCAGCGCACTTGATTCGGAAGTCGAAGCCGCGATTCAGGAAAGCCTGTACCGCCTCATGGAAGGCAAGACCGTCGTCGCCATTGCGCACCGCCTGTCGACCATCGCCGCGATGGACAGACTCATCGTGCTCGATCAAGGCTGCATCGTCGAGCAAGGCAGCCATCAGGAATTGCTGGCGCAGAATGGCTTGTATGCGCGCCTATGGGCGCATCAGAGCGGCGGGTTCCTGGGCGAAGAAATGACAGCATAAATGATGGTGAATGAACGACCCAAAACAAAAAATCATTGTGCGACCGTTGCACCACGCAAACGCAGGATAACACCATCGAGCGCGTCAAGGCCGGCAAAGTCGATGATGAGCTGGCCCCTGTTTCTGGCGCCGGTCTTGATCGACACAGGCGTGGCGAGCATGTCGGAGAGTTCCTCTTCCAGACGCACGATATCGCGCGATTTTTCCTTTTTGCCGTCGCCTGGTTTATCCGGTACGGCGTGTTCGGCGACCGCACGCATGACCAGTTTTTCGGCTTCGCGTACCGACATGCGTCTGGCGACAAGCTGATTCGCCAGGCTGATCTGCATGGCGGAATCGACCGCCAGTAACGCGCGCGCATGGCCCATGTCGATATCACCAGCCATCAGCATGGTCTGCACCGGTTTGGCCAGACTCAGCAGGCGTAGCAGGTTTGATACCGCGCTGCGCGAACGTCCGACGGCAATCGCCGCCTGCTCATGCGTAAAATTGAAATCAGTGATCAGGCGGTGAATGCCTTGCGCTTCTTCCAGCGGATTCAGATCTTCGCGCTGCATGTTTTCGATCAGCGCCATGGCGGCAGTGGTCTGATCATCGACATTTTTTATCAGTACCGGCACTTCGGTCAGACCGGCGATCTTGGCGGCACGAAAGCGGCGTTCGCCAGCGATGATTTCGTAGATGTCCTTATCGTTCTTTTTGCCAATGACGCGAATCAGGATAGGTTGCAACAGCCCTTGTTCCTTGATTGAGGCTGCCAGTTCATTCAATGCGCCTTCGTCCATGCGGCTGCGCGGCTGGTATTTACCCGCTTGCAGATCCGTGATTGGTATCACCGATGGCGAACCGGAGACCACTGGCGCGTCTTCGGCCATGTCGGAAGATCCGCCGAGCAGTGCGTCGAGACCACGGCCAAGTCCTTTGGATTTTCTGGTTGCCATCTTTCACCTATCGGTCAATGATTAAAAAATTTAAAGTGTTTTGATACGTTCAACCATCTCGGCGCCGAATGCAATATAGGCCTGTGCGCCCCTTGATGCGGTATCGAAATTGACACCCGGCATACCGTAAGACGGTGCTTCCGCAAGACGGACATTACGTGGGATCACCGTCTTGAACACTTTGTCGCCGAAATGTTGTTCGAGCTGCTCGGAAACCTGCTGCGACAAAGTCAGACGCGGGTCGAACATCACGCGCAGCAAACCGGTGATTTCGAGTTCGGGATTAAGTTTGGCATGAACTTTCTTGATGGTGTTGACAAGGTCGGACAGCCCTTCGAGTGCATAATATTCGCACTGTATCGGGATCACTACGCCATGCGCTGAACACAGGCCATTGAGTGTCAGCAGCGATAAGGCCGGCGGACAATCGATGAGGATGAAATCGTAATCATCAGCAACGACGGCGAAGGCATCCTTCAAGCGCTTTTCACGGTTGTCCAGACCAACCATTTCGATTTCAGCGCCGGCCAGTTCGCGATTGGCCGGCAGTACGTCGAAGTTGCCGCTTTCGGAACGCTTGCGTACATTCCTGATGCCAGATACGCCGAGCAAGACTTCATAAATCGACTCTTGCAGCGCCGATTTGTCGATACCAGCGCCGGTAGTGGCATTGCCTTGCGGATCGAGGTCAGCAAGCAACACGCGCTGGCCATGTTGCGCTAGACCGGCGGCGAGATTGATTGCGGTGGTGGTTTTGCCGACACCACCTTTTTGATTCGCAACACAAAAGATTTTAGCCATAGACTCTTTTAGCCAGTGTTTCATTGGTATGGGGGCGGCCGTGCATTCAACATCTTTCGATAAAAATCAGATGGCGTTCCGCATCGAGACCTGGCACCTGCAGGGCCTGGGTCTGCTGGACTCTCCATCCGTCCGGCAGATGCGCTATTTCGTCCAGTGGCATGATACCCTTCATGGCGATATAGCAACCACCGGTCTGCAAGAGATGATGCGACCAATTGATGAGGTCGTCGAGTTCAGAAAAAGCGCGCGCGGTGATGACATCGAATCGTTGCGCAAGCTGTAACTGTTCGACGCGCGCCGTATAAATAGAAATATTGCTTAATTGCAACTCTGTCTTGACTTGCGTCAAGAAAGCCGTTTTTTTACGCACGGTGTCTATCATCGACACGCGCATGAGGGGACATGCCTCGGCTGCCCAAATAGCGAGTACGATACCCGGCAAACCACCGCCAGAACCGACGTCAAGCACATTGGTGACGTCCTGAAAAGCCTTGACCGTTGCCAGTGCATCGAGCAGATGATGCGTCATCATCTGTGCCGGATCGCGCAGTGCGGTCAGATTGTAGGTACGATTCCACTTGATCATCAATGTGAGATAGGCCAGCAGTTTCTTTTGCTGGCTGGCGCTCAGTGTCAGTCCGAGCGTTTTGATACCGTCACGAAGCGTGTCGGTCAGTTTGTCGTTGATGGTCGAGGGGACAGTCAACTCAGCTTGCCTTTTTTCAGATGCACCAATAACAGCGCCAAGGCTGCTGGCGTCACACCAGAAATACGTGAAGCCTGGCCCAGAGTTTCTGGTTTGTGCCTGTTGAGCTTCTGACGTACTTCGATCGACAGTGCTCTGATTTCCATATAGTCGAGGTCGGACGGCAGTTTCAGGTTTTCATTGTGTTCCTGGCGACTGATTTCCTTGGCCTGGCGGTCGATGTAGCCGGCGTATTTGATTTGAATTTCTATTTGTTCGCGTATCAGACCGTCGGTGACGCCCGGACCGGCGAGAGCTTGGCCATCAGTGCCGGTCAGCGTCATCAGGCTATCATAGCTCACGTTTGGACGGCGCAGTAAATCCATCAGATTGTATTCGCGTTCAATGGTTTTTCCCAATACACGTTCAGCTTCGGCATCGGCGAGGATGCGTGGATTGATCCAGGTAAATTTCAGGCGTTCCATTTCATGTGCAAGCGCCTCGCGTTTTTTCTCGAACATCTCCCATTGGGCGGCGCTGACGCAACCGAGCCTGCGGCCAATTTCGGTCAGACGCAAATCAGCGTTATCTTCACGCAGACTCAGACGATACTCAGCGCGACTGGTAAACATGCGGTAAGGTTCTTGCACACCCTGGGTGATCAAGTCATCCACCAGCACGCCGAGATAAGCTTCATCACGGCCTGGCGTCCAGGAATCATCACACTGCGTTTGCAGCGCGGCATTGAGACCCGCCAACAGGCCTTGAGCAGCAGCTTCTTCATAACCGGTAGTGCCGTTAATCTGGCCGGCAAAAAACAAGCCTTTGATCTGCTTGGTTTCCAGTGAGGATTTGAGACTGCGCGGGTCGAAATAATCATATTCGATGGCGTAGCCGGGGCGCACGATATGGGCATTTTCCATACCGCGCATGGAGCGTACCAGCGCCACTTGCACATCAAACGGCAAACTGGTGGCAATCCCATTGGGATAGAACTCCCTGGTAGTCAGCCCTTCCGGCTCCAAGTAGATTTGATGCGCAGTCTTGTCGGCGAAACGATGAATCTTGTCTTCAATCGATGGGCAATATCGCGGACCAACGCTTTCGATGATACCGGTGTACATCGGGCTGCGATCGAGACTGGCACGAATGATATCGTGAGTCTGTGTATTGGTATAGGTAATCCAGCATGGCATTTGTTGCGGGTGCATACTGGCTTTGCCCATGATAGAGAATACTGGGACAGGATCGAAATCACCTGGCTGTTCTTCCAGCACCGAAAAATCGATGCTGCGTCCATCGATGCGCGGCGGTGTACCAGTCTTCAAACGGCCTTGCGGTAATTTGAGTTCTTTTAGACGTGCCGCCAGCGAAATCGCTGGCGGGTCGCCAGCACGACCAGCGGCGTAATGATTGAGACCGACATGGATTTTCCCATCGAGAAAAGTCCCAGAGGTCAGCACTACCGCCCTGCTCTGGAAACGAATTCCAGCTTGAGTTACGACACCAGTCACGCGATCGCCTTCAATCATCAAATCATCCACAGCCTGTTGAAATAACCATAGATTCGTTTGGTTTTCCAGGCGCGATCGAATCGCTTGCCTGTATAGGACACGGTCAGCTTGGGCACGAGTTGCACGAACAGCTGGTCCTTTAGATGAATTGAGAATGCGAAACTGAATACCCGCTTCATCGCTTGCAAGCGCCATCGCGCCACCCAAGGCATCGACTTCCCTGACAAGATGACCCTTGCCAATACCGCCGATGGAAGGATTGCATGACATCTGGCCGAGCGTCTCTATATTGTGCGTCAACAGCAGTGTCTTTTGACCCATGCGGGAAGATGCCAATGCGGCCTCGGTTCCGGCGTGACCACCACCGATGACAATGACATCAAATTGTACGGGGGATAGCATAATTAGTTTAAGACGGCAGGTAGAGGCCAGATTATATAGTCCTTATCTATTTTTGTTTCACGTGAAACAAAAATAGTCTACCATTTTTGATTAAAACTTATGTATACATATAGTAGTAATAGTTAACACTGCTATTTTTCTGTGGATAAATTGAAAAATCTTTTTCTAATCAATTAGTTACGAAAATAATACCAGCTTGGTAAGACCTGTATGACTAAAGAATAGTTATTGGATGAAAATCAGACTGGTGAGAAAGCCTGATGCTATCCCCAAACCCCGCAGCACTTGTTCACAGAGTTGTCAGGTCAATGCTTGACGATGAATGCCGCCACATCGCTGTGTTGGCGAATCAGTTGCGCGGCATTCTGTGCCGCAGGCCGTGAGGGATAAGGGCCGGTGTATAGTCGGTACAGTCCATTGACAGCGATGGTTTCCAGCTTTTCAATGATGCCACTCAGGCCTTGCATCAGCTTGTCGCGTGCGATGTGAGCATTGGCCTTTTGCGTATAGCTGCCGAGTTGCAGATAGAAGCCGCCATCCAGTGTCGTGCTGGTCTGGCTGGTGATGTCGTTGCGCCTGCTTTGGGCAATACGCGTGATTTCATCAGGTAGGATACGCTCTACTTCCAGTTCGCTGCTGCCGGAAGACAGGTAACCGAGCTTCAGCGCGGCAGTATAGGATAGATCAATGATGCGGTTCGAATGGAAGGGGCCGCGATCGTTGATGCGTAGGATGACTTGCGAGCCTGTCTTGATATTGGTGACGCGCACGTAAGATGGAATCGGCAAGGTTGGATGGGCGGCTGTCATCTTATACATATCGTAAAGCTCACCCGACGAGGTCTTGCTGTTATGGAATTTTTTGCCGTACCAGCTGCCAATGCCACGCTGCTTGAATGGGCGATTGTCAGTGATCGGTGTATAGGTTTTGCCAAAGATGGTATAGGGGCGGCTGGTAGCCTTGAAGTATGGTTCAATTTTGGGGGCGGCATCGGGAGCGTCCAGCAATCCATCTGGCGGCTGATCGCCTGGACCGTCGTCCTTGTAGTAGCCGCCACGGCCAGAACCGGCGGCAGGCAGAACCGGTAGCTGTTTGTCATTGGCAGTATACGCTGCCGGCGTTGAGGGTGTATTGAACGTGCTGCTGCACGCCGTCAGCACCAGTGGCGCCGTTATCGATAGACAGCGTAGCCAATGCCTCCCGCGCGTACTGTGCGAAGTGGCAAGAATTTCTCGCATGGGCATCTTTCAACGATATCAGGTTTGTATCAGTTTGCGATGACGCTGTATGCTCATCAGCATACCGGCACCCAGGCCCAGCGTCATCAGCGCCGTGCCGCCGTAACTCATGAATGGCAATGGCACACCGACCACCGGAAGGATGCCGCTGACCATCCCCATGTTCACAAAGGCATAGGTAAAGAAAATCATGGTGATCGCCCCACCCAGCAGGCGTGTAAACAAGGTCGGTGCATTGGCAGTGATTAGTAGGCCGCGGCTGATCAGTAGCAGATAGAGTGTCAGCAGGATCAGATTGCCGATCAGGCCGAATTCTTCCGAGAATACGGAAAAAATGAAGTCGGTGGTGCGCTCCGGAATGAATTCCAGGTGCGCTTGCGTACCCATCAGCCAGCCTTTTCCGGTAATGCCGCCGGAGCCAATGGCAATGGTCGACTGAATGATATGAAAACCCTTGCCGAGAGGGTCAGAGGCAGGATCGATCAACATCATCACGCGATGGCGCTGATAATCATGCAGGACCGACCAGATCACCGGTAAACTGGCGATGCCGGTGATTGCTAGACTGGTCAGCACTTTCCACGACAGGCCGGCAAAAAAAATCACGTAGAAACCGGCCGCCAGTACCAGCATGCCGGTGCCGAGGTCAGGCTGACGGATGATCAGCCCGACCGGTACCGCCAGCAACAGGCCGGCAATCAGGAATGCGTGCCAGCTCATCATGCCCTCGCGCCTTTGGAAATACCATGCCAGCATCAGCGGCATGGCGATTTTCATCACTTCGGATGGCTGCACCACGACGCCGATATCGAGCCAGCGGCGTGAACCTTTCTTGACGATGCCGAATACTGCCACGGCTATGAGCAGCGCCACGCCGATGGCATAGATTGGAACGGCGAATCTGAGCAACATCTGCGGAGACATATTGGCAGCGATCCACATGACGATGAAAGCGATCAGGATATTGCGTAACTGGTCTTCGACACGGCCGGAAAAATTCATGCCAGCAGAATATAGCGTCACGATGCCGACTGACACGATCAGGAAAATGATCAATGACAGCGCGCCATCAAATACCGTCAGATGCGGTTTGATGGTTTGCCACAGAGGCGACCGGTGCAGGTTCATGTCGTTCAGTTTTTAAAATGCTTATCGATTGCATCAAGGTGCAGAGCTTGCTGCCGCAGCTTTGCCCTTGTCGCCGGGGCGTTTGCCGAGCAGATAATAATCCAGCGCCTTGCGTGCCAGCGGCGCTGCGGCCTGCGCGCCCCAGCCGCCGTTTTCGACGATGACCGAAACGGCGATACGCGGCCGGTCAGCCGGCGCGAAGACCGTGTATAGCGCATGATCCAGCAAGTGTGTCGCGAGACGACTGGTGTCGTATTTTTCGTTCTTCTTGATTGATACCACCTGTGCCGTGCCGGTCTTGCCTGCCGAGGTGTATTCAGCGCCGGCGAACGCGCGCGCACCAGTACCTTCCTTGTTGACGCCGATCATGGCCTGTTTGATGATATCGATGTTTTCTTTCTTCAAGGGAATGCGATAGCTTTCCTTCGGCACAGTGACGGTACGCTCATGGGTGATGCCGTCTTCAATCATCTTGACCAGATGCGGTTTCATCACGACGCCATTGTTGGCCAGCGTTGCCGTGGCATGCGCCATCTGTATCGGCGTGAAGGCGTTATAGCCCTGACCGATACCCAATGAAATAGTTTCGCCGGCATACCATTTGCGTTGCTCCGGCTTGCGGTAGGCATTGCTTTTCCAGTGAGTGGACGGCAGCAAGCCTTTGCGCTCGTGTTCGAGGTCGATGCCGGTGATCTGGCCGAAGCCAAATGGTTTCATGAAATCATGAATTGTGTTGACGCCCATGTCGTTGGCCAGCATGTAGTAATAGGTGTCGCAGGACGCTACGATGGACTTATACATGTCGACGAGGCCGTGGCCACCTTCCTTGTCGTCGCGGAATTTATGGTTGCCGAGCCAGAAAAAACCCGGATCACGAATCGAGTCGGATGGCTTGCGTTTGTCCAGTTCCAGCGCTGCCAGCGCCATGAACGGTTTGTAAATCGAACCGGGCGGGTAGGTGCCGGAAAGCGGACGGTTGATCAACGGATGGTCGGGCGAGGTGTTCAGTTCATCCCAGGTTTGCTGATCGATACCTTCGATGAAGAGGTTAGGGTCGAAAGACGGTTGCGAGACATAGGCCAGAATATCGCCAGTGGCAGGGTCGATTGCCACTAGCGCGCCTTTGCGGTCGCCAAAGGCTTCTTCGATGATTTTCTGTAGTTCGATATCGAGCGACAGGATCAGATTGTGGCCGGAACTGGCCGGGGTGCGCGAGAGCGTGCGCACGGCGCGGCCACTGGCGGAAATTTCCACTTTTTCATAGCCGGTGGTGCCGTGCAACTGGGTTTCATAGCTTTTCTCCAGGCCTTCCTTGCCGATATGGTTGGTGCCGCTATAGTTGGCTTCGTCGTCAGAGTTGGCGAGGCGATCCGCGTCGCGCTGGCTGATACGGCCGATATAGCCGATCACGTGGGCGGCAATCTTGCCGAAAGGATACTGGCGGAACAGCTGCGCCTGGACATCGACGCCGGGGAAACGGTAGCGCTGTGCGGTAAATCTGGCAACCTCTGCATCTGTCAGGCGCATGCGGATCGGCAGGCTCTCGAAGTTTTTCGATTCTTCCTGTAGTTTACGGAAACGGCGCCGGTCTTTGGCTTGAATCTCGACCAGTGTACCCAGTTGATCGATCAGCTCGTCGAGACTGCTGGCCGTGATCTTGGACGGTGTGATCTCCAGCGTGTAGGCGGACTGGTTGCGCGCCAGCACCACGCCATTGCGGTCTAGGATCAGTCCCCGGTCGGGAACGATGGGTACGACCGAGATACGGTTTTCTTCCGCCTGCGCAACATAGGAATCGTGGCGGATGATCTGCAGCCAGATGAAACGCGCCGTCAGGAAGCCAAAGCACACGAGTACCAGAACCGCGACGATGAACAGACGTTGCCGGAAGAGCTTGAGTTCATGCTCAGTGTTTTTGAATTCTGTCATGCTGCCCTACTCATCAGATCGGACGGTTGTCGTCACGGTTGAGCGTGCGTCGTTGTGGCGCGAGCAGCAGCCAGGTGACCAGCGGCCACAAGAGCGCGCAGACGAAGCTTTCACTGAAGTAGTACCAATGCGGAAGCTTGCCGCTGACCATCAGGTGTACCACTAGTTGCACGGTCTGCGTAAGCAGCAATAGCGGCAGGATGTGCAGCGCCTGGATGCCGATGGGGAACCATAGTACGCGGCGATGGATCATGATCGAAAAGTAGGACAGTAGCGTGTAGGCCAGTGCGTTTTCGCCCAGCAGCGTGGCTTGATGGACGTCCATCAGCAGGCCCATCATGAAGGTGATGCTGAAGCCGATCTTGCGCGGTTCGTGGATGGCCCAGAATACCAGCACCAGCGCCACGAAATCAGGTATGCCGATCCATTGGCCCCAGGGCAGCAGATTGAGCAGGAAGGCGATGCTCAGGCTGAATGCGATGAACAGTGGGCTGGCCGGTAACAGAATGTGGCGCAGATTGTTCATTGAGAGGTGTTCCTGGCTGGCACGGTATCATTGCTCGCGCTGTCGCGCAGGCGGCGTTTGGACAGCTTGCTGCCCTTCCCGGCGGCGCTTTCAGGTTTGGGATGTGGCGGTATGTTTTGCTCTAGCAACAGAATCAATAATTGTTTGTGATGATCGACGCCAGCCTCAGGCAGGCAGACGATATGGGCGAAAGCGTCAGTCGACTTGGTTTCGACCTGTAACACGCTGGCCACCGGCAAGCCGGCTGGATACACGCCGTCGATGCCGGACGTCACCAGGATATCGCCTTTCTGGATATCGGCATTGGCTGCGATAAAGCGCAAGTCCAGCACACCCGACTGGCCGCGGCCATAAGCCACGCTGCGCAAACCGTTGCGTAAGACCTGCACGGGAATCGCCTGGTCCTTGTCAGTCAGCAAGGTGACTTCGGAGGTCAACGGAAATACACGCGTCACCTGCCCGACGATGCCGATATCGTCGATCACTGGCTGGCCGGGCGCGACGCCTTGCCGGGAGCCGCGATCGAGGATGATCTTGCGGGTAAAGGGGTCGCGTGCGTCATAGAGGATTTCACCGACGAGGGATTTACTCTGGATGTGCTGCTGCATGTTCAGCAAATTGCGTAACCGGGTGTTTTCTGCCGCCATCTGGCGTTCTTGCTGTAACGACAGGGCATTCATAGTCTGCTGGCGGCGCAGGGCGTCGTTTTCCTTTTGCAGCGCTGTCAGCGAGCGGAAATAACCACCGACCTGATACACTGCGTCGCGCGGCATCAGCGCCACGGCCTGGAGCGGGTACAACATGGCACCGACCACTTGCCGTACCATGGTGAGAGTGTGCATGCGCATATCGACCATCAGCATGATGATCGCAATCAAGGAAAAAAAACCGGCGCGTGCGCGTGCTGAGGCGCCTTGCTTGAAGAGTGGTGGGATATCCATGGAGTCAGATCGAGACCAATGCCGGAGGCACCGAAAAGCGCAGCAACTGACGGATACCGGGAGAGTTGTGGTGACGATCAGGAAAACAGGGCGCTATTGCAGCGGAGATTTTGCTGTTGCGCGAGCCGGACATTCGCAGTATTGACCCCATCTGCTTGTGTTCTGTCATAGGCGCGTTTCAATTCCTCAAGGTTGAGCAGACTCCCGTAACGGAATTATTCGCTGGCGAAAATCGAACCTGTGTCCATAAGGTCGAGCGCCATGCCGGAACCGCGCACCACGCAGGTCAGCGGGTTTTCAGCGACGATCACCGGCAAGCCGGTTTCTTCCATCAGCAGACGGTCCAGATCGCGTAGCAGCGCGCCGCCGCCGGTGAGCACCATGCCTTTTTCGGCAATGTCGGCGCCAAGTTCCGGGGGCGTCTGCTCCAGCGCATTCTTGACTGCGGAGACGATGTTATTGAGCGGGTCGGTCAGCGCTTCCAGGATTTCGTTGCTGGAGATGGTGAACGCGCGTGGAATGCCTTCGGACAGGTTACGGCCCTTGACTTCTATTTCCTTGACTTCGGAACCCGGGAAGGCAGAACCGATTTCCTTCTTGATCATTTCTGCAGTCTGTTCGCCGATCAGCATGCCGTAGTTGCGGCGGATGTAGTTGGCGATGGCTTCGTCGAATTTGTCGCCGCCGACGCGTACCGAACCCTTGTATACCATGCCGCCCAGCGAGATGATGCCAACTTCCGTGGTGCCGCCGCCGATGTCGACGACCATCGAGCCGGTGGCAGCTGATACCGGCAGGCCGGCGCCGATTGCCGCTGCCATTGGTTCTTCGATCAGATAGACCTGCGACGCGCCGGCGCCTAGCGCCGACTCACGGATGGCGCGGCGTTCCACCTGGGTCGAACCGCAGGGAACGCAGATGATGATACGGGGGGAAGGACGGAACAGCCTGGAGTCATGTACCATGCGGATGAATTGCTTCAACATCTGTTCGGTAACAGTGAAGTCGGCGATCACGCCATCTTTCATCGGACGGATGGCCTCGATATTGCCAGGCACCTTGCCCAGCATCTGTTTGGCTTCTCTACCTACGGCCTGTATGGTCTTCTTGCCGTTGGGACCGCCTTGCTGGCGGATAGCCACGACCGATGGCTCGTCGAGGATGATGCCTTGACTGCGTCCGTAAATCAGGGTGTTTGCCGTTCCAAGGTCGATAGCGAGGTCATTGGAGAAATAACTGCGTAAAAATCCAAACATGAATTGTCCTGATGCGCTAGTGTCGCAGTGCGCTGTGTAAGTGGGGAGGAAGATCCTGTATGCCGCGGCGACACAAATACAGCGCCAGCAAAGTATCAGTCCGACATTCTACCTTATAATCCGATGGATACCAGCAGGTGAAACTGCCCCATGAACCCTTGCCAGGTGCCCGGTATTTCCGGGTTTGATACCGGCACCGATTTTCTGCCATGACGCTCAGCCTTTCCGACATAAAACGCATTGCCAGCCTGTCCTGTCTGGAGTTGACGGATGCCCAGGCCGATGAGACGCTCGCAAAACTCAACGGCATTTTTTCTCTGGTCGAACAGATGAAAGCCATCGATACCACCGGCATCGAACCCTTAAGCTATCCGGTTGCGTCATTGACTGCCCCGTTCGATGAGCCGTCGCAGTTGCCTGAAGCCGGGAAATCCTACACGCCGCTTCATCGATCCGAGGAGATGTCGCTGCGGTTACGCGAAGATGAGGTGACCGAAAGCAACCAGCGCGACCTTTACCAGCAGCCTGCGCCAGCTACCCAGGACGGCCTGTATCTGGTGCCGAAAGTCATCGAATAGAGACTGTTCATCGAAACACGCCTGTCTTTTCCATGCATACCAAAACCATCAAAGAGTTGTCTGCGCTATTGCAGGCCCGAAAAATCTCGGCGACTGAACTGGCCACGCTGTTTCTCGACCGTATCGAGCAAAGCGACCTGAATGCTTTCCTGCATGTCGATCGCGGACTGACGCTGGCGCAGGCGGCACAGGCTGATGACCAGCGTATCATCATGGGCAAGGACGCGCCATCATTGACCGGGATTCCGCTGGCGCACAAAGATATTTTCGTCACGCGCGGCTGGCGCACCACGGCTGGCTCGAAGATGCTGGAAAATTACATCAGCCCGTTCGATGCCGCCGTGGTGGAGCGGCTCAACAAGGCCGGCGCCGTGACTCTGGGCAAGCTCAACTGCGACGAATTCGCGATGGGTTCGGGCAACGAAACTTCCTACTTTGGCGCCGTCAGAAATCCGTGG
>JBAPMF010000040.1:0-4942 GCA_049278475.1 Herbaspirillum sp.
CACCAAAGTAGCGGCCGCGCCGTAGCGAGCGCGCCGACAGGCGTGCGTTGGCGAGCAGCACCGGGACATGGCGGCGTTTGCATTGACGCAGCATGTTCGGCCACACTTCGGTTTCCATCAGGATGCAGATCCGCGGCCTGAAATAGCGCAAAAAGCGCGCGCACATCCAGCCGGTATCGTAAGGAAAATAACTCTGGATCACACGACTGCTGTGGGTAGCGAATAACTGCTGTCCCGTCGCGCGTCCGGTAGCGGTCATATGCGTCAGCAGGATGGTGTGCTGCGGATACGCCGGCAGCAAAGCCTCGATCAGCGGCTGCGCCGCGCGCGTCTCGCCGACGGAAACCGCATGCACCCAGATGATCGGCGGCGCCGGCTGATGGACGAAGCGATCATAAAAACCCAGACGTTCAGCGATATGCCGCCGATAAGCCGGTTCCCTGCTGCCGCGCCGCCACAAGCGCAGCAGCACAACAGGCAAGCCGACCCACCACAGCGCGGAATACAGCAGAATCAAACCAGTTGGCGCCCGGTGAATCTGCCCAGAATGGCGAGCGGACTGGCGGCGGGGTCATATTGCCCATCGACCGGCAGATGTAATGTCTGCTCCAGCATGTATTGCCCGGACATCACCGCATGCGAGGTCTGATCCGAGAAGCACACCCATACGGAACCGGCGGCAAACGGCATGGTCACCTGCCCGGCGCTTTTCTGGTATGCCAGATCCTGCTTCATGCCGTCGTGCAGTTGCAGCATTAAATGATCGTATTCACTGCGTAAGGATTTCGTGATGCGCATCGCTTCGAGCGTCCTGGCCTGCCACGGTACATACGGTTTGGCGCACGGCAGGAATTTCCCGGCGACGGTCTCGAATGGTTCGCCGACGCGCCAGACGCGTGGCACGCCATCCGGGTTGATGTTGCAGAACACGCGCAAGATGCGCTCGCCATGATTCGGCCGCGATGGGAAGGCATCGATGTGTAGGCGCCGGTCATCGGCGCGCCAGGATTGCGCGCGGGTTTCAACCTGGGCTGGACGATAACTGGTCGGCGCCAGCCGCAACGCGTTACGGTATTTCGGCAGCAGGGAATGCACCAGCGACCGGGCCTGCTCGCGAAAGCGCCCGATCATCGATGCCAGCGTCAACTGGGTGGCGGTATCGCCGGCGGCGCCTTTCAGGTGGCCACGCGCATCCAGGCTGATGTTGCGGACTTTCGGATTGCGGATGTGCGGCTGGAGCAAGCTTTTTTCCTCCGGTAACAGTGCGAACGGCAGATGCGGAAAATACAGCACCTTGCCGGCCTCCAGCCCCTCGACCCAGGATGGATCGGACACTGGGACGTGCCATGCGCCGACGTCGATTTCCATGATTTGCAATTTCATCCCGGTATTATGCCTCGTCATCTTGAGCAAGTGGCGCGGATAATACCCGATCGATGGCCAGCAGGACTTGCGCAGCATCGGGAGGCGCGCCGCATTCGCCGAGGTTGGCGATGCGCGGCGACCAGTTTCCTTCGGTCTTCCAGCGCGGCGAGTCACAATACAGCTCG
Organism: Herbaspirillum sp.; assembly: GCA_049278475.1. Classification (GTDB taxonomy): domain Bacteria; phylum Pseudomonadota; class Gammaproteobacteria; order Burkholderiales; family Burkholderiaceae_D; genus Herbaspirillum. The sequence continues at coordinate 1,551 of JBAPMF010000040.1, forward strand.
ACGGTGGGACGGCAATATGCCGCCGCGATATGCGTCAGGCCGGTATCGAGTCCCACCACCAGCGCGGCATGCCGGGCCAGCGTCACGGCTTCCATCAATGACAGCGCCGGCAGCACGGTCGTTTGCGGCATGCGCGCGGCGAGGTCTTCCGCTGCCTGTTTTTCCGCTGCGTTACCCCACGGCAGCCAGACCGGCAGCTTCCGTTCGGCCAGCGCCTGCGCCACGATAACCCAGTTGCTGCGATCCCATTGCTTGGCCGCGCGCGCCGTGCCGTGGAAAAACACGGCATAGGCTTGCCGCGGCAGCCAGGCCGGGGTCGGCATTGATGCCGGTTCCTGCAATGCAAAATCCAGCGCATCGTCCAGCGTATAACCGAGCGCGGCAGCAGCAACCGTCCGCGCGCGCGTCACCGCGTGCATATGCAAATCTGCCGGAATGCTCCGGTCATGAAAAATCCTGGAAAGCGGCTCGTAGCCCGAGCCTTCGGTCGCATTGGCCAGTCCGATCCGCATCCCCCCTGGCGTCAGACGCGCCATACGCATCACGGCGCCGGTCTTCAGCAAACCCTGGGTATCGAAAACGAAATCGTAAGCTTCGCGCCGCAGCCGGCGATAAAAACCGGCGATCTCTGCGCGCGTCGCGGCGCTGCCCAGGCTTTTGCGCCAGCGCCGCAAAGCGATCGGGATGATCTCGCGCACATAGGGATTGAGCCGCACCAGATCGGCATAAGCTTCTTCCACCACCCAGTCGATATGGGCCTGCGGATAATGGCGCCGGATGTCGGCGACCATCGGCATGTTGTGTACTACGTCCCCTAGGGACGAGACGCGGACGACCAGGATTTTCATTGAAACGGCAAGATTGCATCCGGTCGGGCGGTCAGGATCACACGCCTGAACTCATCCTGAATGCGCGCCAGCGCCTGCGACGTCTGCGCTTCGAAGCGCAGCACCACCACCGGCGTGGTATTGGAGGAGCGCATCAGGCCAAAACCATCGGCGTATTCCACGCGTAAACCGTCGATCGTGATGATCCGTTCGGCATCGGGAAATTGCGCCTCTTTTTGCAATCGATTCATCAGCGCGAAGTTCTCGCCTTCCTTGAGTTGCCATTGCAGCTCGGGCGTGCTGATCGATTGCGGCAACGCATTCAGCACAGCCGAAGGATCAGCCTCGCGGCTCATGAGTTCCAGCAAGCGCGCCCCGGCATACAAAGCATCGTCGAAACCGTACCAGCGATCCTTGAAGAACAGGTGGCCGCTCATCTCGCCGCCCAGCGGCGCGCCGGTTTCACGCAGTTTGGCCTTGATCAGCGAATGGCCGGTTTTCCACATCAGCGGTTGACCGCCATGTGCGCTGATCCACGGCGCCAGATGTCGGGTGCATTTGACGTCGTACAGAATTTCGCGGCCGGGATGGCGGGTAAGCACGTCGGCGGCAAACAGCATCAGTTGCCGGTCGGGATAAATGATCTGCCCATCTCTGGTCACCACGCCAAGCCGGTCGCCATCGCCATCGAATGCCAGACCGATTTCGTTGTCGCTCTCCTGGAGGCAGCGGATCAGATCCTGCAGGTTTTCCGGATGGGCCGGGTCGGGATGATGATTCGGGAAAGTGGCATCGACTTCGCAGAACAATTCCGTCACTTCACAGCCGAGCGCCCGGTATAGTTCACCGGCGAACGCACCGGCCACGCCGTTACCGCAATCGATGGCGATCTTCATCGGGCGCGCCAGTCTGGCATCGCCGGCGATGCGCGTCATATATTCCCTGCGAATGTCGACAGTACGGTAGTTGCCGGCGCCGGCGGCAAATTCCTGCTTCAGGATGGCTCGATACAGCGCCTGGATGGCATCGCCATGGATTGCCTCGCCGGCCAGCACCATCTTGAAACCGTTGTAGTCGGGCGGATTGTGACTGCCGGTGACCATGATGCCGGATTGCGTGCCAAGCACATGCGTGCCGAAATACACCATGGGCGTCACGACGACGCCGAGATCAATGACGTCGATGCCGGCGGAGCGCAGACCTGCCACCAGCGCCGCGCCCAGTTCGGCGCCAGACAGGCGAGCGTCACGACCGGTCACGACCGCAGTCTGGCCCCTGGTCGATGCAGCGCTACCGAAGGCGCGCCCGATCTGATGGGCGACATCGGCGTCGAGGGTCTGACCGGCAATGCCGCGGATGTCGTAGGCCTTGAAGATGGAAGAGGAAATCATGTCTTTTACCGTGATCCGGATTACCAGGAAGTCACCGCTGCATTCCCGTATCGCTGCTGCACGAATCTTTTGATTTCCGGGCTGTGGTAAACCTTGAGCAGCCTGGCGACCCAGGGCTGGTTCCGGTCTTCGGCGCGCGCGGCGATGATGTTGACGTAGGGACCATCGACAGCTTCCATGGCGATGCCGTCTCTGGTTGGCGACAGGCCGGCTGAGTCGGCGAAGTTGTCATTGATGACGGCAGCATCGAAGTCATGCAGCGCGCGCGGCAGTTGCGCCGCATCCAGTTCGACGATCCTGAGCTTCTTCGGATTATCGACGATGTCCAGCGGCGTCGCTTTCAGACCGGCAGCGGCTTTGAGCCTGATCAGCCCCTGGGTTTGCAGCAACAGCAAGGCGCGGCCGCCGTTGGTCGGATCGTTGGGCACGCCGATGCGCGCGCCGCTCTGCAACTCCCCGAGCGATTTGATCTTCTTCGAATAGACCGCCATCGGGAAAGTGATGGTGGAGCCGATGCTGACCAGCCTGTAGCCGCGGTCCTTGACTTGCGCGTCGAGATAAGGCTGGTGCTGATAACTGTTGGCGTCCAGGTCACCGGCAGCCAGCGCGGCGTTGGGCTGTATGTAGTCGCTGAATTCGACGATGCGCAGCTTCAGGCCTTCTTTTTCAGCTAGTTTTTTCACTTGCTCCATGATTTCAGCATGCACGCCGCCGGTGACGCCGATCCTGATCGGCTTGTCTTGCGCCAGGGCTGGAGCAAAGGCGAAGCCTGCTGCCGCGCCCAGGTTGGCGAAAAACCGGATGAATTGACGACGATTCATCATCTCCCTTTCATTTTTCAAAGATGGATTCAACGGTGGCTCAGACGCCGCACCAGGATATCGCCCAGTGTTTGCACCAGTTGCACAAAGACGATCAGGATCAGCACCACGATCAGCATCACTTCCGGCAGGAAGCGCTGATAGCCGTAGCGGATGCCGAGGTCGCCCAGGCCGCCGCCGCCGATTGCGCCTGCCATGGCGGAATAGCCGACCAGACTGACGAAGGTGATCGTCAGCCCTGCGACGATACCTGCAAGGGCTTCCGGCACCAATACCTTATAAATGATTTGCCAGGTGGTAGCGCCCATGGCCTGGGCGGCTTCGACCAGGCCATGATCGACTTCGCGCAGCGC
>JBAPMF010000041.1:0-7194 GCA_049278475.1 Herbaspirillum sp.
GGAAGAGCTTGTCACCACAGTTTGATTATCCTGTTATGCAGTAAATCGGTCGGGATATAGTTGTCCCAGCCCTTCGCCATCACCATCTGTTTGAGCTGGGCAAGCGTGTCGATGCCTAATTTGTTGAAGACTGAATTCTGCCTGCTGATCATCGTGCCTGGTGAGACCCCTGACAAGCGTGCCATTTCCTTGGTCGAATAGCCATGTGTCACAAAATAGACGAAATCCCACTCTTTTTTGGACAAGGTATCGTCCGGCGCTCCAAAGATAAAAACCCCCGCATCTATCTTGTCCCTGTTGAATCGCAGGTTCGACGCCGGATAAGCGTGGCGGATCGTGCCAATCACTTCGTCATTTTCGTTGAATAATGGAGAGTGCTCGAAAAAATAGGCAGACAACACCTGGTCTTTCCCGAGTGGATGGATTTCCAGAGCCAGCTTCGCTTCTTGGGTGGCCTCAACCAGACGTTCAGATGCTTCAAACTCTTCCGCGAATTCGGAGGCCGAATGAGGCAGTTCACCAACCCGTGACCCCTCGACTTCAAAGCTACGTGGCAAGTTCAATAATTCCCGAAAAGCCCGGTTCGCATACAGGAAATGAGAATCCGTATCTTTGGCAAACCACATTGCTGGGGACTTCTCTGCAAAACGGATAAGCTGCTGCAATGGTTCCATCATGATTCTCTCCTTTGAAGGTCAAGGTTGGTTGAGACGTTACACAGAAACGCAGGCAGGCGGGAAGATTTTGTCACGACAGCATAGTGTGCCCTCTGTGCAGTTGATCAGCCGGGATATAGCAGTCCCAGCCATTCGCTATCACCATCTGTTTGAGCTGGGCAAGTGTATCGATGCCTAATTTGTTGAAGACTGAATTCTGCCTGCTGACAATCGTACCTGGTGAGACTCCTGATCGGCGCGCTATTTCCTTGGTCGAATAACCGCGTGTCACAAAATAGACGAAATCCCACTCTTTTTTGGACAAGGTATCGTCCGGCATTCCAAAAATAAAAGACCGCGAATCTGTCCTGTCCCCATCGAGCCGCAGATTCCGTGCCGGATAACCATGGAGGATCGTACCAATCACTTCCTTATTTTCGTTGAGAAGTGGGAATTTATCGCCGTAATAGGCTGACAATACCTGGTCTTTCCCAAATGGATGAATTTCCAGAGACTGCTTCATCTCTTTAGTGACTTCAACCAGGCGATCATGCGCCTGAAGCTCTTTCTCGAATTCAGCTATCGGATGAGGCAGTTCGCCATCCAGCAAGCCTTCGATTTTAAAGTCGCGTGGCAACCTATGAAGTTCCAGGAAAGCCTGGTTCGCATACAGGAAACGGGAATTCGTATCTTTGGCCCCCCATACTTCTGCAGAATTCTCCGTCAAATAGATAAGATGTTCCAATGATCTTGCTACACCCATCATGTTTTTCTCCTTCAGAGGCCGAGGCTGGTTGAAGCGCTACACAGAAATGTCAGCGGGCGGCGGGAAGATTTTGTCACGATAGCTCGATGTACCTGCCGCGCAGCAGATCGCTCGGGATGCAGCGGTCCCAGCCCTCCTCAAATACTATCTGTTCGAGCTGCTCGAGCGTATCGATGCCTAATTTGTTGAAAACAGCATCCTGCCTGCGGGAAATCGCATCCGGCGAGCTTGCTGACAAGCGCGCTATTTCCTCGATTGGATGACCACGTGTCGCAAGATAGGCGAAACTCCACTCTTCTTTTGACAGGGTATCGTTCGGCACGCCAAAAGTAACAGTCTGCACATCCACGCCGTCCCTGTTGAATCGCAGGTCCAGCGCCGGAGAACCGTGAACAGCCGTGCCAGTAAGCTCACCACTTTTGTCGAACAATGGATATTTGTTGAAATAATAAGCTGACAGCACTTGGTCTTTTCCTCGCGGATAAATTTCCAGAGATCGCTTCGCGTCTTTGGTGGCTTCAACCAGACGATCAGATGCTTCAAGCTCTGTCGCAAATGCAGCCGCTGGAGCAGGCAGTTCGCCAACCCGTAAACCTTTGATTTCAAAATCGCGCGGCAAGCCCTGAAGTTCCAGATAAGCCTGGTTTGCATACAGGAAACGGGAAGCCGTATCTTTGGCACACCATGGTTGTGCGGCATTCTCCGCAAAATGGATAAGCTGTTTCAATGGCATGATCATGATTTTCTCCTTTGAAGATGTTAATTTCGCGCAGACAGTCATACCTGGCGGGCGGGACAGGGCATGATCAATAATCCTGACTGGGACTTGCAAATCGATACAATAGTTCCGGTTGTCAACAACCTCTGTGTTTTGCCGGGTTGCGCACCTCACGCAGCCGTTACCCATGACTTGGATTGCCTTCAATCCCGGTGCGGCAAGCCGGTATAATCTGGAGTTCATATATTCATTGATGTGCGGCGAGTGTCATCTGCCTTGCCGCCATATATCATCCCTCATGCTTGCCCGACAAAAACAGGATATCACTGCATTATTCGAAGCTGCGCTGGCCCCGCTGGTTGCTGGCACCGGACTGACGCCGACCGTCACGTTGGAGCGCCCGCGCGATCCGGCGCACGGCGACATCGCTTGCAATCTGGCCATGCAGCTGGCTAAACCCCTCAAGAAAAATCCGCGCGAACTGGCCCAGGCGCTGGTCGATAATCTGCTGGCCCAGCCTGGTCGCGACGAATTGATTGCGTCGGCTGGCATCGCCGGTCCCGGCTTCATCAACCTGCGCGTCGCCGCCGCCGCTAGGCAGGCCGTTGTCAAGACTATCCTGGCCGAAGGCGCCCGGTACGGTCAAAGCCATGCCGGCGCCGGTGAGAAGGTGCTGGTCGAGTTCGTCTCCGCCAATCCGACCGGTCCGCTGCATGTCGGTCATGGCCGTCAGGGCGTGCTCGGCGACGCCATATCGGCGCTGCTGCAAGTGCAGGGCTACGATGTCTTGCGCGAATTCTATTACAACGATGCTGGCGTGCAGATCGCGACGCTGGCGACTTCCGTGCAGGCGCGCGCCCGGGGCTTCAGGCCGGGTGATGTGCAATGGCCGGAGCCGGCTTACAATGGCGACTACATCGCCGACATCGCAGAGGATTTCAAAGCCGGGAAAGCGGTCTCCGCCAGCAATGGCGAGCCGGTCACTGCCAGCGGTGACGTGGACGACATCGAATCGATCCGCCGTTTCGCCGTCGCTTATCTGCGCCGCGAGCAGGATCTAGATTTGCAGGCCTTCGGCGTCAGGTTCGACAATTATTATCTGGAATCCTCGCTCTATACCGAAGGTAAAGTCGCTGCCGCTGTCGAAGCGCTGGTTCAGGCCGGCAAGACTTACGAGCAGGACGGCGCGCTATGGCTGCGCACTACCGACTATGGCGACGACAAAGATCGCGTCATGAAAAAATCGGACGGCACCTATACGTATTTCGTACCCGATGTCGCCTATCACATCACCAAATGGCGACGCGGCTTCGGCAAGGTCATCAATGTTCAGGGCAGCGACCACCATGGCACCGTCGCGCGCGTGCGCGCTGGTCTGCAGGCGGCCGACATCGGTATTCCGCGAGGCTATCCCGATTATGTACTGCACAAGATGGTCACCGTGATGAGAAATGGTGAAGAGGTCAAGATCTCCAAACGTGCCGGCTCTTACGTTACCTTGCGCGATCTGATCGAATGGTCCAACGACAGTGGCGCAGGCAATGACGGCGTCAAAGCCGGTGACCTGATCCATGGCCGCGATGCCGTGCGTTTTCTCCTCATCTCGCGCAAGGCCGATAGCGAATTCGTTTTTGATGTCGATGTCGCCTTGGCCCGCAATGATGAAAATCCGGTCTATTACGTGCAGTACGCGCATGCGCGCATTTGCTCGGTGCTGGACCAATGGGGCGGCGACGAAGCGACGCTCGATCAGGTCACCGATCTGTCGCCGTTGACGTCGCCGCGTGAAATCGCTCTGCTGGCCAGGCTGGCCGACTATCCGGAAACGCTGGCGCGCGCCTTGCAGGAACTGGAGCCGCATCAGCTTGCTTTCTATCTGCGCGATCTGGCAAGTGAATTGCATGGCTACTACAATGCTGAACGTGTGCTGGTCGATGATGTTACTGCCAGGATGGCGCGTCTGGCACTGATCAGCGCGACGCGTCAGGTACTGCGTAATGGTCTCGCGCTGGTCGGCGTATCCGCTCCATCAAGAATGTAATCCTGCAGGTGAATGCACAAGTGAAACGATATCATCCGAATCTTCGCAGGCAAGCCGGCGGTACTTTTCTCGGTCTGATTCTCGGCCTCATCGTCGGTCTCGGCATCGCCGTCGTGGTGGCGCTGGCGATCACCAGGTCGCCTGTCCCGCTCGGCAACAAGCTTGTCAGGCAGGAGCGTAGCGAACTGTCGCCGAGCCAGACTTCAGACCCCAACAAGCCGCTGTACGGCAAGGATGTCGTCAGGGAAGCGCCGTCAGCGCCATCCGCAGCTCAGGATGCAGACTGGAATGAATCGGCACCCGACACCGAGGAACCTGACATGCCGCCGGCAAAAGCCGACGCACCGCAGGACAAACCAGACGCCGTCACTACAGATCAGCTTGCCAGATCCGGCAGCACTGCCGCCGACAGATGGATCTATTTCCTGCAAACCGGCGCTTTCCGTCAACGGGCCGACGCCGAGAACGCGCGCGCCCAGCTGGCGTTACTGGGATTCGAAGCAAAAGTCAGCGAGCGACCCTCCAGTAACGGTATCCTGTACCGCGTGCGCATCGGCCCAGTCACACAATCCGAAATAGTGAACCGGATACGCAGCAAGCTGTCTGAAGACGGCATCAATGCTTCCATTGTGCGCATACCGAAATAATTTCAACCTGTCTGAGAAGGGATCAAGTTCATGCATCTGTTCCGTCATACCCTGGCTGCCATCAGCCTGGGTTTGCTGGTCGTTTCGGCCGGCGCGTCTCCTGCCAATCCACAAAACGGCATCGATTACCGCACGCTGGAGCAAATCCAGCCGACCGAATTCGGCGACAGGATCGAAGTCATCGAATTTTTCTGGTACAACTGTCCGCACTGTGCCGTGTTGGAACCGGTACTGAGTGCCTGGGTCAAAAAGCAGGGTGACAGGATAGTTTTCCGGCAGGTGCCGATCGCTTTTCGCGACTCGCTCATTCCGCAGCAAAAGTTATATTATGCGCTGGAAGCTATGAGCAAGACGGCAGAAATGAATCCGAGGATTTTTCAGGCCATTCACGTTGAAAACCAGCGCATCGATACCGACAAGACCATCCTGGCCTTCATCGAGAAGCAAGGTATCGACAAGCAGAAGTTTCTGGACATGTACAGCTCTTTCGGCATCCAGACCAAGGTCCGCCGCGCAGCACAGTTGCAGGAAGCTTATAAAATCGATGGCGTGCCTGTTCTCGCCATCGGTGGCCGGTTCCTGACGTCGCCTGCGATGTTGGGCGCCTCCATGGTCAACCAGCCAGAGTCGATGCTGAATGCCGCCTTGCTGCAGGTGGTCGATTATCTGGTCGCCAGGCTGGAGGCGGAGAAAGGCAGTGCCGGAGCAGGCAGGAAAAAGTAAACACGTACTATCGAGAATTCCTGTTCTCCCCTGGACTACTATTTCAAAACTTGCCTACGTTATGCAATATGTTTCGACGCGCGGTGATTCTGCGACACCTTCCTTTTCCGACATCCTGCTGGGCGGTCTGGCGCCGGATGGCGGTCTTTACCTGCCGATCAGTTATCCGCGCGTGAGCGGGGCCGAACTGGATCGGTGGCGCGCGCTGTCGTATGCTGATCTGGCTTACGAAGTGCTGAAAAAATTTGTCACTGACCTGCCCGATGCTGACCTGAAGGCGCTGGTGCGCAAGACCTATACCGCCGACGTGTATTGCAATACGCGCGCCGGCGAAGACGCCGCGCAGATCACGCCGCTGCGCACGCTGGAAGACAGGGATGGCAGGAAGTTGATGCTGCAAGCTTTATCCAATGGCCCGACACTGGCTTTCAAGGACATGGCGATGCAGTTGCTGGGCAATCTGTTCGAGTATGTTTTGGCCAGGAACGGCGCGGAACTGAATATCGTCGGTGCGACTTCCGGGGACACCGGCAGCGCCGCCGAATACGCCATGCGCGGCAAGAAGGGCATTCGCGTCTTCATGCTGTCGCCGTACAAAAAGATGAGCGCGTTTCAGACGGCGCAGATGTTCAGCCTGCAGGATCCCAATATTTTCAATCTGGCGGTCAAAGGCGTATTCGATGATTGCCAGGACATCGTCAAGGCCATTTCCAACGACTCCGGTTACAAGGCCGCGCAAAAGATCGGCACCGTCAATTCGATCAACTGGGCGCGCGTCGTGGCGCAGGTGGTGTACTACTTCCGCGGCTATCTCGTTGCCACGGCCAGTAATGAGCAGAAGGTCTCGTTCACGGTGCCGTCAGGTAATTTCGGCAACATCTGCGCCGGTCATATCGCCCGCATGATGGGCCTGCCGATTGACAGGCTGGTCGTCGCCACCAACGAAAACAACGTGCTCGACGAATTCTTCCGCACCGGCGTCTATCGTGTGCGCAAGCCGTCCGAGATCTATCACACCAGCAGTCCGAGCATGGACATCAGCAAGGCGTCCAACTTCGAGCGTTTCGTCTATGACTTGCTGGAGCGTGACAGCGGGCGCGTCCAGGCTTTGTTCCGCAAGGTCGAGACAGTGGGCAGTTTCGATCTGACCGGTAAACCGGGCAGCGATGGCGACGAGTTCGCGCATGTGATCCGTTACGGTTTCGCGTCGGGAAAATCGACGCATGCTGATCGTTTGGAAACGATCCGTTTCGCTGAAAAACACTACGGCATCACGGTCGACACGCACACCGCCGATGGCATCAAGGTCGCGCGTGAAAATCTTGCCGAAGGCGTCACCATGATCGTACTGGAGACCGCGTTGCCGGCCAAGTTCAATGAAACCATCCGCGAAGCGCTGGGCCGTGATGCCAGGCGTCCCGCCGGTTTCGACAATATCGAAGCCTTGCCGCAGCGTTTTGAAGTCATGCCTGCGGAGGCGGCGCGGGTGAAGGCTTTTGTCGCCGGACATACCGGACTATAATGGCCTGCCGCGATGCCGGGGCTGGGCGTCGCTGGAACAAGAATAGACTGTATTACTGAGGAGTACAGCATGACGCGATTGACACTGCCGGCCGGGATGCAGATTTCCGGTGAAATCAAGT
>JBAPMF010000042.1:0-5120 GCA_049278475.1 Herbaspirillum sp.
CGGTGATGTCGAGCGTGCGATCGGCAGTCGGCGCCCGGCCGGGAATCCCGGCAGATTGCGGATTGCCGCCGATATTATTGATCAGCGCGGTGCGTATGGATTCCAACGCCTCGGGCGTCTGCATCGCGTCGGCCAACTCGGCAGCGCCGACGGCAAAGGTTGCGCCATCGACTTCCGCCGCCGTCATGGTCATCGTCACCGGCGTACCGTTCAGATCGATGCGGCGTGAGAACGAAGCAGGCCTGGCCGGCAACAACACGGTAAACGGTATGTCATCACCACGTACTTCGCGCCAGTCGTAACGGGGCAAGCAGGCGACCAGCACGGCAATGGCGCAGACTGAGATGCAGCAGGACCATGCGCGCATGGCGGGAACTCGATCAAAAGCTGCCGGTAAACTGGTACCGCGCAGCCGGGTGCCACAGCGATGCTACCGATGCCACCTGTCCCTGCGATAAGGTCCGGCGCTTGAGCACCAAGCAAGGCTCTTGTGCAGTCACGCCTAGCAGTTCTGCAATCTGCGCCGGCGGCAGGCAAGCTTCAATGGCAAATTCCACGCCTCGCAATGGCGCTACGCGCATCAGATAGGCGTTGGGCGTCTGGCTGGTGAAATCCTGCGCCAGATAGTCCCGTGCGATCGCCGGGTTGACGTAACGGTCTTCGACCTGGATCGGCGAGTCATTTTCAAAATGCACCACCACTGAATGGAACAGTGTTTGTCGCGCCGGCAGTTTGAACTGGCGCGCCAGGGTCTGGTCAGCTTTGCAGCGTTCCAGTCGCTGCAGCTCGATGCGGTGGACATGACCGCGTGCAGCGATCTCTTCGGCGATATTGCGGATTTCGACCAGCGTGGACTGGTATTTCTGTTGCGCCACAAACGTTCCAGAGCCTTGCACGCGCAGTACGATCTGTTCATCGCTGAGTTCGCGGATGGCGCGGTTCACCGTCATGCGCGAGACGCCGAATTCGCGGCCCAGCGCTGCTTCGGTCGGGATCGCTTCGCCTTCTTTCCAGATGCCGGCCTGAATCTGGCGCAGGACATGCGCCTTGATGCGTTGAAAGGCAGGAAGGGTATACGTCATGGCATGCGGCTGATCAAGAAAAAGCCTGGATGGACTTGACACGCGAGTGTAGCATATCTACTATTTGTATATACAAAAGATGTGTGTCGATACGGTATTGCTATGTTGCTTCAGAGATGAGACGCAGCGTGCAGCCGGAAAAGAGCGAAAGTTGATCTATCTCACACATCCATTCAGGAGACAATATGCGCTCATTCTGGGACGCTCTCATCCGCAAAAAAGCCATCAACGATGACGCGCGCGCGCATGACGGCGGTATCGAACTCAAGCGAAATTTGGGTCTGCTTTCTTTGGTGATGCTGGGTGTTGGCGCAACTGTCGGTACCGGTATTTTTTTTGCCATGACCGAAGCGGTGCCGAAGGCGGGGCCAGCGGTGATCTGGTCTTTTGTCATTGCCAGCATCGCCGCCGGTTTGACGGCGCTGTGCTATGCCGAGTTATCGTCTTTCATCCCCGCGTCCGGTTCCGCCTATTCTTATACCTATGTCAGCATCGGTGAATTTCCCGCCTACATTGTCGGTTTCTGTCTGCTGCTCGAATACGCGCTGGCCGCCAGCGCGACAGCCATCGGCTGGTCTGAATATCTGAATAGCTTCCTGCAACACATGGTCGGCTGGTCGATCCCATCGCACTGGCGCAGCCCCCTGGTGGTCAATGGCGCGCATGGCATGGAAATGCACTGGGGTCATTTCAATCTGCCGCCCGTCATCCTGGTGTGCCTGTGCTGTTTTTTGCTGATGCGCGGCGCCAGGGAATCGGCGACGATCAATGACGTCATGGTATTCATCAAGATTGCCATTCTGGTGTTTTTTTCTGCGGTGGCGTTCACCGCATTCAATAGCCGCAATTTCATTCCTTTCAACCCGCACGGTATGCTGGGGCAAGCCGGCGAGAAGGGCATGGGGATCGTTTCCGCCGCAGGCACCATCTTCTTTTCCTTCATCGGACTCGATACGGTCGCCACCGCCGGCGCGGAAACCGATAACCCGAAACGCAATGTGCCCTTGGGCATCCTACTGGCGCTGCTGATTGTCGTGCTGGCCTATCTTCTGGTGGCCACGGCCGCGATGGGCGCGCAGCCGGTGGCGGCGTTTACCGGACAGGAGGCCGGTCTCGCCGCGATTCTGAATAAGGTGACCGGACAGAAATGGCCTGCCATCCTGCTGTCTGCTGGCGCCATCGTGTCGGTATTCAGCGTCACCCTGGTATTGATTTACGGCCAGACCCGCATCCTGTTCGTGATCGGTCGTGATGGCCTGATTCCTGAGGTGTTCCAGAGCGTCCACCCGCGTACTTTCTCACCGGTGGCCAATACCGTGATCGTGTCGCTCATGGTGGGACTGATTGCCGGATTCGTGGACTCTGGCTATCTGTGGGATATGGTCAGCATGGGAACTCTGGTGGCTTTTGCTTTGGTCTCTATCGGCGTGACGGTCATGCGCCTGAAATCGCCTGAACTGGTGCGCGGCTTCACCTTGCCTTTTGGCCCCTGGGTGATTCCGGCGCTGAGTGTGATTTCCTGCGTCTGGATCGTCGTGGGCCTGAGCAGCGAGACGTATACCCTGTTTACCGTGTGGATCAGCCTGGCGGTGCTGGGCTATGCCATGTACGGCATACGCAACTCCAGACTTGCTTTGAAGAGCGGCTGAATCAGGCAAGCCGGCGTCCTGTCTATCGATATGGAAAAGGAACTGTCATGACCATACATCCCGGGCGCGTGATTCGCGCGCCGCACGGCAGCCAGTTGCACTGCAAGAGCTGGCTGACCGAAGCCGCCTGGCGCATGTTGCAAAACAACCTCGACCCCGAAGTCGCTGAAGATCCGAAGAATCTGGTGGTGTACGGCGGCATCGGTCGCGCTGCGCGTAACTGGGCCTGTTTTGAGCAGATACTCGCCTCGTTGAAAGAACTCAACGAGGATGAGTCGCTGCTGGTGCAATCGGGCAAACCGGTGGGCGTGTTCAAGACCCACCCGGACGCGCCACGCGTGCTGATCGCCAATTCCAATCTGGTGCCGAAATGGGCCGACTGGGAACATTTCAATGCGCTCGACCGCAAGGGCCTGTTCATGTACGGCCAGATGACCGCCGGCAGCTGGATTTACATCGGCAGCCAGGGCATCGTGCAAGGCACGTTCGAAACCTTCGTCGAAGCCGGCCGTCAGCATTTCAACAATGATCTGGGCGGCAAGTGGATTTTGACCGCCGGTCTGGGCGGCATGGGCGGCGCGCAACCGCTGGCGGCGACGCTGGCCGGCGCGGTTTCGCTCACTATCGAATGTCAGCAAAGCCGCATCGACTTCCGGCTGCGTACCCGTTATGTTGACAAGCAGGCCAGGGACATCGATGACGCCATCGCGCTGGTCAGGCAGCACACCGGTGCCAGGGAAGCGGTGTCGATCGCCTTGCTGGGCAACGCCGCCGAGATCCTGCCCGGGCTGGTGCGCCGCGCCAAGGCAGGCGGCGTGAAGCCGGATCTGGTGACCGACCAGACTTCGGCGCATGACTTGATCAACGGCTATCTGCCGGACGGCTGGAGTGTGACGCAATGGAAAGCCGCGCAGCGCGACCCGACCCAGCACGCGCAACTGACCGCCGCCGCCGCGAAAAGCTGTACGCTACACGTGCAAGCCATGCTGGATTTTCAGGCCATGGGCATTCCGACGGTCGATTACGGTAACAACATCCGTCAGGTCGCGTTTGACATGGGGGTCAAGAACGCCTTCGATTTCCCCGGTTTCGTGCCGGCGTATATCCGTCCGCTGTTTTGCGAAGGCAAGGGACCGTTCCGCTGGGTGGCGCTGTCGGGCGATCCCGAAGACATCTATAAGACCGATGCCAAGGTCAAAGAGCTGTTCCCGGAAAACCGGCATACGCATCGCTGGCTCGACATGGCGCGCGAGCGCATCGCTTTCCAGGGTTTGCCGGCGCGTATCTGCTGGCTTGGCCTGGGCGAGCGCCACCGTGCCGGTCTGGCGTTCAACGAGATGGTCAGGACGGGCGAGTTGAAAGCGCCGATCGTGATCGGCCGCGACCATCTCGACACCGGCTCGGTCGCCAGCCCCAACCGCGAGACGGAAGCGATGAAAGACGGCACCGACGCCGTCAGCGACTGGCCGTTGCTGAACGCCTTGCTCAATACCGCCAGCGGCGCGACCTGGGTCAGCCTGCATCACGGCGGCGGTGTCGGCATGGGTTATTCGCAGCATGCCGGCATGGTGATCGTGGCCGACGGCACTGCGGCGGCGGCCGAACGCCTGGCGCGTGTGCTGGTCAATGATTGCGCCTCGGGCGTGATGCGTCATGCCGATGCCGGTTACGAGCTCGCCATCGCCACCGCGAAAAAACAGGGCTTGCATCTGCCAATGATCTCTGCTTGAACCGCGTCGGGAGAAGTCATCATGAAAACACCATTAACGCTGCAACCCGGCAACATCTCTCTGGCAGCGCTGCGCAGTATCTGGGCCGACGGCGTGCCGCTGCGACTGGCAGCGTCCGCCAGTGATGCCATCGATGCCTCGGCCGCAGCTGTCGCCAGAATCGTGGCGCGCGGTGATGCCGCCTATGGCATCAATACCGGCTTCGGTAAACTGGCCAGAACCCGGATTCCGGATGCGCAACTGGAACTGCTGCAACGCAATCTGATTCTGTCGCACGCGGTCGGCACCGGCGCATCGATGGCCGATGAAACCGTGCGCCTGATCCTGGCGATGAAAATCGGCAGCCTTGCGCGCGGCTTTTCCGGCATCCGGGCTGCGGTCATCGATACCTTGCTGGCGATCTACAACGCCGGCATCATGCCCTGCATTCCGGCCAAGGGATCGGTCGGGGCCTCCGGCGATCTGGCGCCACTGGCGCACATAACACTGGCGCTCATGGGCGAAGGCCAGGTGCGGGTCGACGGCGAACTCAAGGATACCAGAGCAGCGCTGGCCAAGGCCGGCATCACGCCGATCAGGCTGGCCGCCAAGGAAGGGCTGGCGCTGATCAATGGCACCCAGGCTTCTACCGCGCTGGCGCTGCATGGCCTGTTCCTGGC
>JBAPMF010000043.1:0-7267 GCA_049278475.1 Herbaspirillum sp.
GGTGCAGGGTTTGCGCGGCATTGCCGATGGCGACCGTGCGCGCCGACATGCCGGGTTCGGCATTCAGGCCGAGCGGATAACTCTTGCGCACGTCGCATGCGGTGAAGCGGCCGACGCGCTCGCCGAATGTCTCGCCGAGCGCATGCAGAAATGCCTGGTCGTCGAGCGCCAGCAGCGCTTGGGCGCTTGCCGGCCGGGTACACCACACCAGCGCGTAACCGTCATCTTGCGGCAATAAGGCCAGCGGTCCTTCGGCGGTAAAGCGCTCGAAGGCGCGATGGGGGATGCCGGCGGAGGTTTTCACATGCGTGATGATGGCGACCTGATCGTAGTCGTGTTGCCGCGCCCTGGCTGTCTGTTCAGAGAACACGCCGCCTTCCGCCTGTATCACGATGCCGGCGCGCAGCGTGCTGCCGTCGGCCAGGCGCACACCGACCTGCGGTCCGTGGTCGTCGATCGCCTTGACCTGAACCGGGCGCAGCAGGGTCACTTTGGTCGTTGCCAGCGTCGCTGATAGCGCTGCCGACAGCGCGCCGTAACGGACTACGTAACCGAGCGCGGGCAGCGCGTGGTCGGTGCGATCGATCAGCGTGCGGCCGAAATGCCGGCGCCGCGATATGTGAATCTGGTGGATGGCGGTGACCGCCGTCGGCCAGGCGCCGATGTCGTGCAGAATCTGCCGGCTGCCGTGCGACAGCGCAATGGTGCGCGGATCCTGCGCCGCATGCTCCTCCGGTTTGGCGTCGATCAGCGTGATGCGCGCTGCCGGCATGCCGCGTTTTTGCAGCAGGGCGGCCATGCTGAGGCCGACCGGACCGGCGCCGCAGATGATGAGGTCATGGTCCGGCGCAGGCAGTGGCGCGGTAGCGTCGTCGGGGTGCATGGCGCGGGCTTCAGGACGATAGCATCAGCGCTTCGATATCCGCTACCTTGCTCGGGACGGCGCTGGTCAGGATGTTGCAGCCGTCCGGCGTGACATGCGCATCGTCTTCGATGCGGATGCCGATGTTCCAGTATTTTTCCGGAACGCCTTCTGCCGGACGCACGTAGATGCCTGGCTCGATCGTGAGCACCATGCCGGGTTGCAGTGTGCGCCAGGGTTTGTCGCCGTTGCTGTTGGCCGGATCGCGGTACTGGCCGACGTCATGCACGTCCATGCCCAGCCAGTGGCCGGTGCGGTGCATGTAGAACTGGCGGTAGCCGCCTTGGGCGATGACGTCATCGAGGCCGCCGACCTTGTTTTTGTCGAGCAGGCCGGTGTCGAGCATGCCTTGCGCCAGCACGCGCACGGCGGCATCGTGGCCGTCCATGAAACATTTGCCCGGACGTGTTGCGGCGATGGCGGCATGCTGTGCGGCGAACACGATTTCATAGAGTTCCTGTTGCGCTCCGGAGAACCTGCCGTTGACCGGGAAGGTGCGGCTGATGTCGGCAGCATAGCCGTCCAGTTCGCAGCCGGCGTCGATCAGCACCAGGTCGCTATCCTCGAGTTCGGCGTCGCCGGCGTGGTAGTGCAGCACGCAGGCATTGGCGCCGGCGGCGACGATGGAACCGTAGGCAGGAAATTGCGCGCCGTTCCTGCGAAATTCATGCAGCAGTTCCGCTTCCAGATGGTATTCGCGCAGACCGGGACGCGACAGGCGCATGGCGCGGCAATGCGCTGCGGCCGAGATGAGGCCGGCGCGTTGCATGATGGCGATTTCGCCGGCGTCCTTGAACAGGCGCATCTCATCGAGCAGCACGTGGACATCGACGATGGACGATGGCGCCGTGACGCCGCTGCGCTCCAGCGCACGCACGTTTTGCAGCCATGTCTGCACCTGCGCGTCGCGTTGGGCGTCATGGCCCAGCGCATAAAAAACGGCGAGCGCATTGGCCAGCAGCGGCGGCATTTCCTGGTCGAGCGCATCGATGGTGAAGGCGGCGTCGAAGCCGAACGCATGATGCGCGGCATCGGGGCCGAAACGATAGCCGTCCCAGATTTCGCATTCGGGATTTTTGTCGCGGCAGAACAGTATGCTGCGGCTTTCCTTGCCTGGGACGGCGATTAACACGATGAGCGCTTCCGGTTCGGTGAAGCCGGACAGGTAGTAGAAATAGCTGTCGTGACGGTAAGGGTAGCCGGCATCGCGATTGCGCATGACTTCGCGTGCGGTCGGGATGATGGCGACACCGCCGCCCTGTGCCTGCATGTGCGCAATCAGTGCGGCGCGGCGCGCGGCACAGGAGGATATATTCATCTTGGTGCTCTCTTCCAGGTCATCTGCCCGTGAGGGGCGTGTTCAATGCTTCCAGCTGTTCGACGGTGCCGACATTGGTCCATTCGCCGCGGTAGATTTCTCCGCCGACCCGGCCGCGGGCGGCGTATTCACGCAGCAGCGCTCCCAGTCTGGCATGTTCGCCGGGCGTGATCGTATCGAACATCTGCGGGCGGTAGACACCGATATTGGCGAAGGTATACAACGGCGCCCCTTCATTGGCGATGGAAAAACTGTTGAGCGCGAAATCGCCGGCGGGATGATACGGCGGATTGTTCACCAGGTAGAGCCAGGCGACGTCGCGCTGCTCCAATGGTAGCGGATTTCCCCACGGATCGTTGTCTTGCAGCACGGTGTTGACTTGCTCGAAGTCGAAGTGCGGTATGTAGATGTCGCCCGAGAGGGCGACGAACGGTTCTTCACCCAGCAGATGACGTGCCTTGGCGATGCCGCCGGCGGTTTCCAGCGCCGTGCCTTCGGCGGAATAATGAAGGCGCACGCCGAATTGCGCGCCGTCGCCCAGCCTTGTCTCCAGCATGTGGCCGAGGTGGGCGTGGTTGATCACGATGTCGGTGATGCCGGCGCGCGCCAGATTCAGGATATGCCAGACGATCAGTGGCCGGCCGCGTACTTCCAGCAGTGGTTTGGGGCAGGTGTCGGTCAGGGGGCGCATGCGCTCGCCGCGGCCGGCGGCAAAAATCATGGCTTTCATGTGCGGTTTCAGATCAATTTGCGACAGTCACGAGCGCCAGGGCCATATCGGCGCATGGAAGGTCTAAAGCAAAAATGGCTGAAGAGTCAAGGGCTTGGTATAGCGTGGCGGAGAGAGAGGGATTCGAACCCCCGATAGGCTATTAACCTATACACGCTTTCCAGGCGTGCGACTTCAACCACTCATCCATCTCTCCGGGCCTTGGCGAAGCGGCAGATTATAGCAACATTTTCTGGAAATGGAGAGGGTTTCAAGCTGCATCCATCGATTATGGCGATGTGCCTGTTTATCGCGCTTCTTTCAACTGCTCCAAAATGGCCGGGTTTTCCAGTGTCGAGATGTCCTGTGTGATGTCTTCGCCATTGGCCAGTACGCGCAGCAGGCGGCGCATGATCTTGCCTGAACGTGTCTTGGGCAGGTTGTCGCCGAAGCGGATTTCCCTAGGTCTAGCAATCGGACTGATTTCCCTGGCGACCCAGTCGCGCAGTTCCCCGGCGATGATACGGGCCTCGTCGCCGCTCGGGCGGGAGCGCTTGAGCACCACGAAGGCGCAGATCGATTCGCCGGTGATGTCATCCGGCTTGCCGACCACGGCGGCTTCCGCCACGTCAGGATGGGCGGCCAGCGTCGATTCGATTTCCATGGTGCCCATGCGGTGGCCGGAGACGTTGAGTACGTCGTCGATGCGGCCGGTGATGGTGAAATAGCCATTATCCCTGTTGCATACCGCGCCGTCGCCGGCGAGGTAGATGTTGCCGCCAAATTCTGCGGGGAAGTAGCTTTTCTTGAAACGTTCAGGATCGTTCCAGATGGTGCGGATCATCGATGGCCATGGGCGCTTGATGACGAGGGCGCCGCCGTTGCCGTTGGGCAGATCCTGGCCGGTTTCATCGACGATGGCGGCGCTGATGCCCGGCAACGGCAGCGTGCAGGAGCCTGGCACCTGCGGTGTCGCGCCCGGCAGCGGCGCGATCATGTGTCCGCCGGTCTCGGTTTGCCAGAAAGTATCGACGATCGGGCATTTCTCCGCACCGACATGTTGGTAGTACCACATCCAGGTTGCCGGATTGATCGGTTCGCCGACCGAACCCAGGAGACGCAGCGACGACAGGTCGTATTGGCTGGGATGGATTGTTGCATCAGCGTCGGCGGCTTTGATCAGCGCGCGGATCGCCGTCGGCGCGGTGTAAAAAATGCTGGCTTTGTGACGCTGCACCATGTCCCAGAAGCGGCCGGCGTCGGGGTAGGTCGGTATCCCTTCGAACACGATCTGTGTGGCGCCGGTTACCAGCGGGCCGTAAGCGATGTAGGTGTGGCCGGTGATCCAGCCGATGTCGGCGGTACACCAGTAGATGTCGTCGGGTTTGATGTCGAAGGTCCATTGCATCGTCAGCGCGGCCCACAGCAGATAGCCGCCGCAGGCGTGCTGCACGCCCTTCGGTTTGCCGGTGGAGCCGGAGGTGTAAAGGATGAATAGCGGATGTTCGGCATCGACCCATTCCGGTTCACAGACATCAGACTGGCTGGCGATGAGATCGTGCAGCCAGAGGTCGCGGCCTGCGCTCCAGTTGATGTCGGCTCCAGCGCGTCTGTAGACGATGACGGTTTTGATGGTGTCGCAGCCGCCCATGGCGAGCGCTTCATCGACGACGGATTTCAAGGGCAGTTGCTTGCCGCCGCGCATCTGGCAGTCGGCGGTGATGACTGCGGCGGCGCCGGCATCGATCATGCGTTCCTGTAGCGACCTGGCGGAAAAGCCGCCGAACACGACCGAGTGCGTGGCGCCGATGCGGGCGCAGGCTTGCATGGCGGCAATACCTTCGACTGACATCGGCATATAGATGACGACGCGGTCGCCTTTCTTGATGCCGAGCGACTTCAGGCCATTGGCGAGGCGACAGACTTTTGTGTGCAGTTCGTGATAGGTGAGCTTGGTGACCTGGGCGTCGTCGGACTCGAAGATGAGGGCGGTCTTGTCGGCGTTGCCGTTGTCGAGATGGACGTCGAGGCAGTTGTACGAGACATTGAGCTGACCGTCTTCAAACCATTTGAAGAATGGCGCATCGGTTTCGTTTAGCGTCCTGGTGAATGGTTTTTTCCATTGCAGGTTGTCGCGCGCCAGTCTGGCCCAGAAGCCTTCATAGTCGCGTTCAGCCTCGGCGCACAAGGCGTCGTAAGCTTCCATGCCCGACACGGCGGCGTGCCTGACGAACGCTGCTGGTGGAGCGAATACACGGCTTTCCTGCTTGAAGGTTTCGATGTTTGCCACGGTAGTCTCCCTGTTTTTTCACGACGACGATCTACGGTCGCTCGTCTGTATGCATTATCCCATTTGCCGCCGATGAATCGGTAAGGACAGGGCAAGGAAGTGTAAAATAAAGGCCTGAATTCACCCGCTCGCCGTGAGCACGTTCTCATCCATCCGGTTTCATATTTTTACGACTTTCCCCAATGCAATGAACGACATTCATCCCACACCTTCCGATAAAAAAATCGGCATCCTACCCAATCTGATTTTCATGAGCCGCTGGTTGCAGCTGCCTCTGTATCTGGGGCTGATTCTGGCGCAGTGCGTCTACGTTTATCATTTCTGGGTCGAACTCAGCGATCTGATCGGTGCGGCGTTGGGCCATCCATCCTCGCTGGCGCACATTCTCGACGCCGTCGCCATCGAAGGTGGAGTGCGACCCGACAAGCTCAACGAGCAAACCATCATGCTGGTGATACTGGCGCTGATCGACGTGGTGATGATTTCCAATCTGCTGATCATGGTGATCGTCGGCGGCTATGAAACTTTCGTCTCGCGCATGAACCTCGAAAGCCATCCTGACCAGCCCGAGTGGCTATCGCACGTGAATGCCTCGATGCTCAAGGTCAAGCTGGGTACGGCGATCATCGGCATCTCATCGATCCACCTGCTCAAGACCTTTATCAACGCCAATCTTTATGACGCCAAGACTTTGCTGGCGCAGACTGGTATTCACATTACCTTTTTGCTGTCCGCCATAGCGATTGCCTATTGCGACCGGCTGATGGCGCATCCGCCGCAGGATCAACAGGGGCACTAGAAAGCCTGCTGAAACAGTCAGACCGCAACTTTTCCATTCATCCGAGAGAACCAGCAATGACCGTCATCAAGCAAGACGATCTCATCGAATCCGTTGCCGCCGCGCTGCAATACATCAGCTACTACCACCCGGTGGATTACATCCGGCATCTGGCGCGCGCTTATGAGCAGGAGCAGAGTCCGGCAGCCAAGGATGCCATTGCCCAGATCCTGACCAATTCGCGCATGTGCGCCGAAGGCAGGCGTCCGGTCTGCCAGGATACCGGCATCGTCAACGTATTCCTGAAGATTGGCATGGGCGTGCGCTTCGAAGGTTTTACCGGCTCTATCGCCGACGCCGTCAACCAGGGTGTGCGCCAGGGTTACCTGTGCCCGGACAATATGCTGCGCCCCTCTATCGTGGCCGACCCGCAATTCGAGCGCAGGAATACCCGGGACAACACCCCGGCCGTGATTCACATGGAACTGGTGCCGGGCGACACCATCGATGTGCGCATCGCCGCCAAAGGCGGTGGCTCCGAAAACAAGAGCCGGTTCGTCATGCTCAATCCTTCCGACTCGCTGGTGGACTGGGTTCTGAAGACCGTGCCGGGCATGGGCGCGGGCTGGTGTCCGCCGGGCATGCTCGGCATCGGCATCGGCGGCACCGCCGAGAAAGCCATGCTGATGGCCAAGGAAGTGTTGATGGACGACATCGATATGGGCGAGCTGAAGCAGCGCGGTCCGCAAAACAAAACCGAAGAACTGCGCATAGAACTGTGTGACCGGATCAATGCGCTGGGCATTGGCGCGCAAGGTCTTGGCGGCCTGACCACGGTACTCGACGTCAAGATCATGATGTATCCGACGCATGCGGCATCGAAACCGGTCGCGATGATTCCGAACTGCGCCGCCACCCGTCACGCTCATTTCGTGCTGGATGGCTCCGGCCCGGCCTATATGGAACCGCCATCGCTGTCTGAATGGCCAGAAGTGCATTGGGCGCCTGACACCGAAAAGTCCAGGCGCGTCAACCTCGATACGCTGACCAGAGAAGAAGTCGCTTCGTGGAAGCCGGGTCAGACCCTGCTGCTGAACGGGAAGATGTTGACCGGACGTGATGCTGCGCACAAGCGCATCCAGGAGATGCTGACCAGGGGCGAAAAACTGCCGGTCGATTTCACCAACCGCGTGATTTACTATGTCGGCCCGGTCGATCCGGTACGCGACGAAGTGGTCGGCCCGGCCGGG
>JBAPMF010000044.1:0-4360 GCA_049278475.1 Herbaspirillum sp.
CACCTGCTGCTTGTGCGCCTTGCCGTGACCGGCAACGGCCTGCTTGACCTGCAGAGCAGTGTATTCCGCCACCGGTAAATCGGCGTTCACGAGCGCGCAGATCGCCGCCCCGCGCGCCTGTCCGAGCAGCAAGGTGGATTGCGGATTGACGTTGACGAAGACTTTTTCGATCGCTGCGTCATCGGGCCTATAGGTCTGGATGATTTCAGTGACGCTGGAAAGAATGGCTTTGAGCCGCTGCGGCAGATCGGCGTCCGGCGTCTTGATGATGCCGGAGGCGATGTAACTGAGCCTGACGCCGTGCTTGTGAATCACGCCAAAGCCGGTAGTCCGCAGGCCGGGGTCGATGCCGAGGATTTTCATGGAGAGCGTGCGTCCGCCCAGTGCAATACGTTCAATGGCGGAAATGGCGTGTGCCGGTCAGCAGCATGACCACATCGCGCTCATTCGCCGCATCGATCACTTCCTGATCGCGCATCGAGCCGCCCGGATGGATCACGCAGGCAGCGCCTGCATCCACCACCACGTCCAGACCGTCGCGAAACGGGAAGAAAGCATCCGACGCCACCGCCGAACCAGCCAGTATCAGACCGGCGTTCTGCGCCTTGATCGCAGCAATGCGCGCAGAGTCGATGCGGCTCATCTGGCCGGCGCCGATGCCCAGCGTCATGCCATTGCCGCAGAATACGATGGCGTTGGATTTGACGAACTTGGCGACGCGCCAGGCAAACATCAGATCCTGTAGCTGCTGCCGGGTCGGCTGCTTCCTGCTGACGACCTTCACTTCCGGCAGCAGCACATTCCTGGCGTCAGGCGACTGCACCAGCAGGCCGCCGCCGACGCGCTTGAAGTCGCAGGCGTTCAAACCATTACCGGGCGGGATTTGCAGCAGGCGGAGGTTTTGCCTGGCGGCGAAAACCTGTCTGGCTGCGGCGCTGAAGGACGGCGCGATCAGCACTTCGACGAATTGCCTGGCAAGCGCTTCGGCGGCAGCGCCGTCGAGTTCACGGTTGAAGGCGATGATGCCGCCGAAAGCCGAGGTCGGGTCCGTCTGCAAAGCCTTGCTGTAAGATTCCAGCGGATCGGCGCCGACTGCCACGCCGCATGGATTGGCGTGCTTGACGATGACGCAGGCGGCAGCGCCGGCGGCATCGAAAGTCTTGACACATTCCCAGGCCGCATCGGCATCGGCGATGTTGTTGAATGACAGTTCCTTGCCTTGCAGCTGCGTGTAATTGGCCAGCGCGCCATCGACCCGCTCGACGTCGCGGTAGAAGGCTGCCGACTGATGCGGGTTTTCGCCGTAACGCATATCCTGCACTTTTTCGAAATGCAGGTTCAGGATTTCCGGATACGCGCTGCGCGTAGCGTGCTGTCTGTCTGCGCCGAGTGAAGTGAAATAGTTGGTGATGGCGCCGTCGTACCGCGCGGTATGCGCGAACACTTTGCCGGCCAGCGCAAAGCGTTTTTCATAGGACAGATCGCCGCCGGCCTGCAGGTCGGCCAGCGCGCCGGCGTAGTCGGCCGGGTCGCACAAGACAATCACGTCTTTATGGTTCTTGGCGGCGGAGCGCAGCATGGCCGGGCCGCCGATGTCGATGTTTTCGATGGCGTCGTCCAGCGAGCATGCCGCCCTGGCGACAGTCTGCTGAAATGGGTACAGGTTCACCACCACCATGTCGATGGCCGGAATGCCATGCTGATCCAGCGCGGCGACGTGGCCAGAAAAATCGCGGCGCGCCAGGATGCCGCCATGCACTTTCGGATGCAGCGTCTTGACACGGCCATCCAGCATTTCCGGGAAACCGGTGTAATCGGCCACTTCAGTCACCTCGGTGCCGTTGTCGGCCAGCAGCCTGGCGGTGCCGCCGGTGGACAGGATGTTGACGCCCATGGCGGATAAGGCGCGCGCAAAGTCGAGCACGCCGGCTTTGTCGGAAACGGAAATGAGTGCCTGCTTGATCATGATGGAGTGGAAGGAAGATAGGTGAAGGAATGCTTTGATGACTTTGATGAGACTGGCAGCGCTCCCTGCGCCGAATGCTGCCGGTGCGGGCGATTACAGCAAGCCGTGTTGCTGTAGCTTTTTGCGCAAGGTATTGCGGTTGATGCCGAGAATTTCCGCCGCCTGCGACTGATTGCCATCGGCGCGCGCCATCACCACTTCGAAAGTCGGCTTCTCGACCATCAGAACAACCATGTCATAGACATTCGACGGCAGTTGTTCTCCCAGATCCTTGAAATATTTGTCAAGGCTCTTTCTGACGATATCCTCGATACTTTCTTTACTCATTGCGCACTTTCAGTGTTGATCGATAGCCGGTAAACCGGCCGTGACTACGCCGCCGGCGCGACCGGCAAAACCACATTGTAACCTCTCGCCATGAGCCGACTGCGAGGAGAAGAAATCATGCACGGCCTGCCATTGCAAACGGCAATCTTCGAGGCGGTTCATACGCTGCCGGAAGGCTGCGCCGCCCGGCAGATCGCGGACATACCATCCGATATGCTTGCGTGCCGTGCGCACGCCGAGATACTCGCCGTAAAATGCGTAGTGCGCCTGCAAATGTTCCAGCATCAGATCCCGCGCCTCGGCTACCAGCGGCGCCGGCAAATGCGTGCCGGTGCGCAGAAAGTGGTCGATCCCGCGAAAAATCCACGGCCGCCCCTGCGCCGCGCGGCCTATCATGACGGCGTCGGCGCCGGTCACAGCCAGTACATGTTGCGCGCGTTCGGGCGTGGTGATGTCGCCGTTGGCGACCACCGGTATCTTCACGGCGGCCTTGACGGCGGCAATCGTCTCGTACTCGGCTGCGCCGCTGTAGCCATCGGCGCGCGTGCGACCGTGCAGCGTCAGCATGGCGATACCGCTTCGTTCGGCCATGGCGGCGATGGTCAAGGCATTTCTGTTTGCGCGATTCCAGCCGGTACGGAATTTCAGTGTTACCGGCACATCGACGGCCTTGACCACAGCGTCGAGAATCCGTCCGACCAGCTTTTCATCTTGCAGCAGGGCCGAGCCGCACCAGCTGTTGCAGACTTTCCTGGCCGGGCAACCCATATTGATGTCGATAATCTGCGCACCGCGATCGACGTTGTGTCTGGCACAGTCAGCCAGTATGGCGGCATCGGCGCCGGCGATCTGTACCGCCTTCGGTTCCATCTCACCATCATGACTGGTACGGCGCGAAGTCTTCTCGCTGCGCCACAGGCGCGGATTCGATGCAGCCATTTCGGAAACGGCATAGCCCGCGCCCAGCTGTTTGCACAACTGGCGGAAAGGACGATCCGTCACCCCGGCCATCGGGGCGACGAAAACCTTGTTACGCAAAAAATGCGGGCCGATATTCACGGGGCGGAGCTGCGATTGCTGGAGAAGGGCGTCATTTTAGCGCGATTGTGGCTCCGCATCCCAACAAGAATCCAGGCAAAGCGCCTGCTCAGTCCACTTCGTCCAGAACTTGCAGCGACAAATGGCTAATGTCCGCCCACTGTCTGATGTGCAGACGTTCACCATCCCATTGCAGGCGATTGATACCGGCATTGAAAATATCGAAATCACGCGGCTGCGCAAAACCGGTCTGCCTAGCCCAGCGATAGATGCATTCGAGTACGCCGCCATGCGTAACGATGGCGATTGTGCGGTGGCGGTCGCCACTGAGCAGACGCTGCACGGCGTTCACGACGCGTCCGGAAAATTCGCGCATGGTTTCGGCCACGCGCTCACCGTCCGGATAGCGAACGTCCAGTGCGCGCGCTCTCCATGCAGCAAAGTGCGCAGGATGGCGTTGCGCGATCTCATGATGCTGCAATCCCTCGAATCCGCCATAGCAACGCTCGCGCAAGGCTGGATCGATACGCACGGTCCGGCCCTGCAGATCGGCGATGGCTCGCGCGGTATCACGCGCGCGTCGCAGGTCGCTGGCATAAATCGCATCCAGCGGCTCGTTCTCCAGCGCCTGCGCCTGCCGCCGTCCTTCGGCATTGAGCGCGATATCGATATGGCCTTGCAGGCGCTTGTCGATATTCCAGTCGGTTTCGCCGTGGCGGATCAGCAGAAGATCGGTCGTGGGACGCAGGTTCATTTGGCCAAGGCCAGATTCAGTGTGTACGTGCCGGTGATGCTGGCTGCGGCAAGCACATGACCCTGCAGGGCATTGCGTACATCGGTACCGGTAAATTTTCCGGTCACCGCAAGATGTTCCTGATCCACCGCATACAGCGTGAAAATGTAACGATGCACGATGGCGTCGTTCCATGGCGGACATGGACCGTCATAGCCGAAATAATCGCCGCTCATGTCGCCGTCGCCGGCAAACCAGCTGGTGTAGTCGTTGAGGCCGTGGCGCGCGCCCGACAG
>JBAPMF010000045.1:0-8630 GCA_049278475.1 Herbaspirillum sp.
ATCCTGCCTTCGCTACCCAACCCCAAGTACGCCGATCTGACTGGCGTGGGCATTTCCGGCATCGTGCTGCTGTCGATCCTGCTGATCGCCAAGTTCGCCAAGGGCTTCCTGTCTAACATCGCCGTGCTGGCTGGCATCATGATCGGCGCCATCATCGCCACCGCTATGGGACTGATGCACTTCGACAAGGTGGCCAGCGCGCCCTGGGTCGGTTTCGTGATGCCGCTGGAAATCGCCAAGCCGGTGTTCAATCCCATCCTGATCCTGACCATGTCGCTGGTGATGGTCGTGGTGATGATCGAATCCGTGGGCATGTTCCTGGCGCTGGGCGATATGACCGACCGCGAGATCAGCCAGGCCGACATGACCCGCGGCCTGCGCACCGACGGCTTGGGTACGCTGCTGGGCGGCATCTTCAACACCTTCCCCTACACCAGCTTCTCGCAGAATGTGGGCCTGGTGGCGGTGACCGGCGTCAAGAGCCGCTGGGTCTGCGTGGCGGGCGGCTTGATCCTCATCGCGCTGGGCGTGCTGCCCAAACTCGGTGCGCTGGTGGGATCGCTACCCACCGTGGTGCTAGGCGGCGCCGGCCTGGTGATGTTCGGCATGGTGGCGGCCACCGGCATCCGCATCCTGGCCAACGTGGATTTCCGCGACAATAAGCACAACGCCATGATCGTGGCCGTATCCATTGGCGTGGGCATGATCCCGCTGATTGCACCGAACTTCCGCCAGTGGATGCCGCATGCCATTCATCCGCTGATCGAGTCGGGCATCCTGCTCGCTTCCCTCTGCGCCGTGTTGCTGAACATGTTCTTCAACGGCGCCAAGCACGACACAGCCTCCATCATTGCGGCCGCCAAACAGGCGGATGCCCATTGACGGGTTTGCATACAGATCAGGATCTGCGCCTTCCTGTTGCCGGTCTCGATCATAGGTGATAGGCAGATTCGCCGTGCGAAGTTAGGTCTAGTCCTGCATATTCCTCTTCAGCTGTGACTCGAAGACCTACAGTGAGTTTGGCAACAGTGAAAGCGATCCAGGTGACGATGGCTGACCATGCCATTGTCATGAGAGCGCCTTTCAGTTGCACCCATACTTGGTGGAGCATGGAGTAGTCTTTGACTCCTACGCCACCAAGAGTCGGGGCCACGAATACACCGGTCAGGATAGCGCCGATCATGCCGGCCACCCCATGGATACCAAACACATCGCAAACGTCGTCCACACGAAGCCAACGCTTCAGACCATTGACGCCCCAAACGCATGCTGGGCCGCAGATAATGCCGATAACAAGTGCGCCGACTGGACCGACAAAGCCGGCAGCAGGTGTGACTCCCACGAGGCCTGCGACTGCCCCGGACACGGCACCTAAAAGGGATGCTTTTCCCTTTATAACGTGTTCGGTGAGCATCCATCCCAGTGTGGCGACGGCGGTCGCGACAATCGTATTGACAAAGGCGAGACCAGCAATACCGTTTGCCGCGCCAGCTGAGCCTGCGTTGAAGCCAAACCAACCAACCCAGAGCAATGATGCTCCGACCGTTGTTAGCGTCATATTGTGGGGAGCAAAGGTTTCCCTTCCTAAGCCGTTTCGCTTGCCCAGGTAATACGCGCCTACGAGACTAGCGATACCCGCATTGAGGTGAATGACGGTTCCACCTGCGAAATCCAGAGCGCCGTCGTCAGCAAGCATGCCGCCACCCCAAATCATATGGGCGATAGGGATATAGCAGAAGGTAAACCAGATGACTGAAAACACCATGACTGCCGAAAATTTGATGCGCTCAGCGAAGGCGCCGACTGTCAGAGCAACGGTCAAGGAAGCGAACGCGTTCTGAAAGGCAATCCACACAAACTCAGGAATGTTCGGTAACGCTCTTGACGGAGTATCTGGCCCAATTCCCCTGAAGAAGGAGTGGTCTAGATTAGCCCAAAACTTGCCATCGCCACCAAACGTCAGGGAGTAGCCATAAACAAGCCACAAGACGCTGATAAGGCAGAAGACAGCGAAAACCTGAACCAGCAACGAGACCATGTTCTTCGAGCGAGCGAGGCCACCGTAAAACAATGCCAGGCCTGGAAGGCTCATCAAAATAACCAGCAGCGCTGAGGTCATCATCCAGGCTGTGTCGCCGCTGTTGATGGCCACGGCCGCTGTAGCAGACTCTTGCGCGTTTACGCACGTGCTGATGGCCGCAATACCTGGTGCAATAAGGAATTTGAGTTTGTTTTTCATCTAACGCATTACCTGATGTTGCTCAATGCCGCATTGAAGGTAGCGCTTGGACGCATGACAGCGCTGATTTTCTCCGGATCGGCCAGGAAATAACCGCCGATGTCAGCCGGTTTGCCTTGTACCGCAGTGAGTTCAGCAACGATTTTCTGCTCGTTTTCTGCCAGCGCTTTGGCCAGCGGCGCAAACCTGGCGGCCAGTTCGGCGTCGTCCTTTTGCGCCGCCAGTTCCTGCGCCCAGTACAGGGCAAGGTAGAAATGGCTGCCGCGATTGTCCAGCTCGCCGGTCTTCGGCGATGGCGACTGGTTGTTGTCCAGCAGCTTGCCGGTGGCATCGTCGAGCGCCTTGGCCAGGATTTGCGCTTTCCTGTTGCCGGTCTTGATGCCCATGTCTTCCAGCGATACCGCCAGCGCCAGAAACTCGCCCAGCGAATCCCAGCGCAGATGGTTTTCTTCCAGCAGTTGTTTGACGTGCTTCGGCGCGGAACCGCCGGCGCCGGTTTCGTACATGCCGCCGCCGGCCATCAGTGGCACGATCGACAGCATTTTGGCGCTGGTGCCCAGTTCCATGATAGGAAACAGGTCGGTCAGGTAGTCGCGCAGAATGTTACCGGTCACCGAAATGGTGTCCAGGCCGCGGATGACGCGTTCCAGCGTATAGCGCATGGCGCGCACTTGCGACATGATCTGTATGTCCAGGCCGCTGGTGTCGTGATCCCTCAGGTAAGTCTCGACCTTCTTGATCAGTTCGGCTTCGTGCGGACGGTAAGGGTCCAGCCAGAACACGGCCGGCATGCCGGAGTGGCGCGCGCGGGTGACGGCCAGCTTGACCCAGTCGCGAATCGCGGCGTCCTTGACCTGGCACATGCGCCAGATATCGCCCGCTTCGACAGGTTGTGACAGCAACACTTCACCGGTCGCCAGATCGACGATGTTGGCTGCGCCATCCTCAGCGATTTCGAAGGTCTTGTCGTGCGAGCCGTATTCTTCCGCCTGTTGCGCCATCAGGCCGACATTCGGTACGGTGCCCATGGTGGTCGGGTCGAAGTTGCCATTGGTCTTGCAGAAGTTGAGGACTTCCTGATAGATACGGGCGAAGGTGCTTTCCGGAATGACTGCCTTGGTATCCTGCAGCTTGCCGTCGGCGTCCCACATCTTGCCGCCGATGCGGATCATGGCCGGCATTGAAGCGTCGACGATCACGTCGTTCGGCGCATGCAAGTTGGAAATGCCTCTGGCCGAGTCGACCATGGCCAGGGCAGGGCGCTGTTTGTGACAGGCGTGCAGGTCACGGATGATTTCTTCCTTTTTGGCTGCCGGCAGGGCTTCGATTTTTTCGTACAGATTGACCAGGCCATTATTAACATTGACGCCCAGTTCATCGAACAGTTTGCCGTGTTTGGCGAAAGCTTCCTTGTAAAAAATCCTGACGGCGTGGCCGAACACGATGGGGTGCGACACCTTCATCATGGTCGCCTTGAGGTGCAGCGACAGCATCACGCCGGTTTTGCGCGCGTCTTCGAATTGTGCTTCATAGAAGTCGCATAGCGCCTTTCTGCTCATGAACATGCTGTCGATGATTTCACCAGCCTTCAGGGAGACCTTCGGCTTGAGCACGATGGTCTTGCCGTTCTTGCCGACCAGTTCCATCCTGACCTCGCGCGTCGCATCCAGGGTCATGGATTTTTCGCCGTGATAAAAGTCGCCGTGCGTCATGTGCGCCACATGGCTGCGTGAAGCCATGCTCCATTCGCCCATGCTGTGCGGATGCCGGCGTGCGAAACGCTTGATCGAGGCCGGCGCGCGGCGATCGGAATTACCTTCGCGCAGCACCGGGTTGACGGCGCTGCCGAGTACTCTGGAGTAGCGTTTCAGGATGTCTTTTTCCTGGTCGGTCCGCGCATCTTCCGGCAGGTCGGGAACAGGGTAGCCGCGCGATTGCAGTTCGCGAATGGCGGCCTGCAACTGCGGCACCGAGGCGCTGATGTTCGGCAGCTTGATGATGTTGGCGTCCGGGTCCTGCGTCAGTTTGCCCAGCATGCCCAGGTTGTCAGGGACTTGCTGTTTTGGTGTGAGACGGTCCGGGAATTCGGCAAGAATCCGCGCCGCCACCGAAATATCGCTTGTCACGACGGCTATCCCCACCGGCGTGGTGAAGGCGCGGATGACAGGCAGGAGGGAATAAGTCGCTAACAGCGGCGCCTCGTCAGTCAACGTATAGATGATGGTGGGTCGATCTGTGGTCATGATGCGGTCCTTGCTGTTGATGTATCGGTTTGTCTTCTGCCGGTCCCATTCACTTGAGCAGCAGGCGCAGCGAATCCCAGGCGCGGCCGAGGATACCGGCAGGGCCAACGGATTCCAGCGCCACCAGCGGCAGCATGGTGATGGCCTTGTCGTCGATCATGATTTGCAGCATGCCGACCCTGGCGTTTTCCGAAATCGGCGCGATCAGCGGATCGTTGCGTTCGACGCGCGGCTTGATCCTGTCGGCGGCGCCTTTCGGTACGGTCACGTAGATATCGCGTGTGAAGCCGATCTTGATTTTGCCCTGCGAACCTTTCCACACGTCAGGCGTGTCGACGGCCTGACCCTTGCTGTACAGTTTGACGGTGTCGAAGTTCTGGAAGCCCCAGTTCAGTAGTTTCTGGCTTTCCTGCGTGCGGATCTGGTCAGAGGCAGCGCCGATCACGATGGAAATCAGGCGGCGCTCGCCATTGGCGATCGGGCGTTTTGCCGAAGTGATCAGCGAGTAACCGGCGTTTTGAGTGTGGCCGGTTTTCATGCCATCAACGGTCGGATCCAGCCACAGCAGGCGGTTGCGGTTAGGCTGGGTGATGTTGTTATAGGTGAATTTTTTGACCGAGTAATAGGTTTTGTAAAACGCGGGGAAGTCGTTGATCAGATTGCGGCACAGGATAGCCAGATCGCGCGCGGTCGTGTACGTGTCCGGGCTGGGCAGACCATGCGGATTGTTGAAGTGGGTGCCGGTCAGGCCCTGGCGTTGCGCTTCGCGGTTCATCAGCACGACGAAGGCATCGGTGGTGCCGGAGACGGCTTCGGCCAGCGCGACCGCCGCGTCATTGCCGGACACCGAAATCAGGCCGTACAGCAGATTGTTGATTGAGACTGGCTTGTTCGGCTCGATGAACATCTTGGAGCTGGCCGGATCGACTTTCCAGGCATCGACGGAGATGCTGATTTCCTGGTTCAGGTCGAGACGTTTGTCGCGCAGGGCGGCAAAGCTCAGGTAGGCCGTCATCAGCTTGACCAGCGATGCCGGTTCGACGCGCAAGTCGGCTTCCTGTGAGGCGATGATCTGGTTACTCGACGCGTCCAGCAGGAGCCAGGATTTGGCGGCGATTCCAGGTGGGGGAAGGCTTTGGGCAAAGACGGCTGAGAAGGTCAGGATGGAGGCGGCGAAGGCCGCGAGGTGTTTTTTCATCTTCAGGCGGTAAAAGCTGGGTGCCCCGCTGGACTGCATGCGGAACGGTCGTTTGGAAAGGGATGGGTGAGCATCGCATTGGCATTATAAACGCCGCGCGGCATCGACGAATGATTTCGCGGCAGGATCCTGAACAGATTCAGCGGTGCCACATTTGCACCAGCAGGTTCTTGATATGCGGCAGCCTGTGGTGAAAAAAGTGATCTGATCCCGGAATCACGATGACCGGCAATTCCTGCGGACGTGCCCAGTCGAGCACGGCGGAGAGTGGAATGGTGTCGTCCAGCTCGCCATGGATGAGAATGGTGTCGGCCGGCACATCCGGCATCGGCCATTTGCCGGCGGCGGCGCCGACCAAAGCCAGACGTTCGGCCGGCGTTCCTGCAGCGATCAGGCGTTGCTGCAACTGCGCCTGCACAAAGGTACCGAACGAAAAGCCGCCCAGCGCCAGCGGCAGATCCGGATATTGCCGGCGCATGTGGGCCAGTAGCAGCGCCATGTCGTCGGTTTCGCCGCTGCCGTGGTCATGCTTGCCTTCGGATTTACCGACGCCGCGGAAATTCATGCGCACGGCTACATAACCGAGGGCGAGGAAAGAACGCGCCAGCGTCTGCGCGACTTTGTTATCCATGGTGCCGCCAAACAGCGGATGCGGGTGCGCCACCAACACCAGGCCGAGCGGTGCGGGGAATTGCCCGGGATCGGGCAGGTCGAGCGCGCATTCGAGCTGACCGGCGGCGCCGGGGATCAGAAACGGTTGGGTCTGAGCGTTCATGGTGTGATCGTGCACCGAAGTTTAAATTTTCAGACGGTCGACGACCTTGTCGTTGACGATGTGGGAGTCGATGATTTCATCGATGTCTTCCTTGTCGACATAGGTGTACCAGATAGCTTGTGGATAAATCACCATGACCGGGCCTTCTTCGCAGCGTTCCAGACAGCCGGCCTTGTTGATGCGAACCTTGCCCGGACCGGCCAGGCCGAGTTCCTTGATACGTTTCTTCGCGTGTTCCTGCGCCTGCTGTGCGTTTTTACCGGCGCAGCAGGTGCGCTCGCCGGGTTGACGCTGATTCAGGCAGAAAAAAACGTGGTGTGCGTAGAAGGAGTCGTCTGCGGTGTCTGCCATGATGTTCGGGAGAATGGATGAGGGACACAATGATACACCCCGGTTCTGGAGCGCGTCAGGCGCTTTGCATGATCGTCGCGGCATGACCCGGCATGAGCATGGCGAAAAATTGACGCATGCCTCACCGCGATCAATCGCGAGCAAATAAATTGCTCATCTGCAAAGACATTTGATAGGATGAATTGCGTGGCAAAAATGACCGGATCATGCGCACAGAGCGTTCGATGACCTCGTGAACTGCCCCCCCTCCCACATACAAACTATATATACAAGGAGACATTCGTGAACACTATCGCCGACGCTGCCAGCTCTTCCCAGACCTCCGGGAAGACAGGCACCTCGCCTCATGCATACAATGCCCTCATCAAGCCCGGCTACGACCCGCGTCTGACCAACGCGGATCTCGCACCGCTGAAACGGCAGACCTGGGGGCAATACAACATCTTCGCGTTCTGGATGTCCGACGTACACAGCGTCGGCGGCTATATCACCGCGGGCAGCCTGTTCGCGCTCGGCCTGTCGAGCTGGCATGTGCTGGTCGCCCTGCTGGTGGGCATCGTCATCGTGCAGTTCTTCTGCAACCTCGTGGCCAAGCCCAGTCAGGTGACCAGCGCGCCCTACCCGGTGATCTGCCGCGCATCGTTCGGCGTGCTGGGGGCGAACATCCCGGCTATCATCCGCGGTCTGATCGCGATGGCCTGGTACGGCATCCAGACCTACCTGGCATCCAGCGCCTTCATGATTCTCGAGCTGCACTTCTTTCCTGCCCTCGATCCCTATGCGGACGTGGCCCGCTACGGGTTTGCCGGCCTGTCGGCCCTGGGCTGGGCGGCCTTCATGGTCATGTGGGTGCTGCAGGCTCTGGTGTTCTGGCACGGCATGGAGACCATCCGCCGCTTCATCGACTGGGCTGGCCCCGGCGTCTACGTGGTCATGACCATTCTTTGCGGCTGGCTGCTCTGGAAGGCCGGCTGGACGAACATCGACCTGAACCTGGGAGGCGTGCGCTTTCAGGGATGGGACGCGCTGCCCGTCATGCTTCCGGCCATTGCGCTTGTGGTGAGCTACTTCAGCGGCCCCATGCTCAACTTCGGCGACTTCTCGCGCTACGGCAAAAGCTTCGGCGCCGTGAAGAAGGGCAACTTCTGGGGTCTGCCGGTAAACTTCGTGTCCTTCTCGCTGCTGACGGTACTCACCACCGCCGCCACGCTGCCGGTGTTCGGCGAACTCATCACTGACCCTGTGCATACGGTGAGCCGCATCGATTCCACGACGGCCGTGGTGCTGGGAGCGCTCACCTTCATGATCGCCACCATTGGCATCAACATCGTGGCCAACTTTGTCTCCCCGGCCTTCGACTTCTCCAACCTGGCGCCGCAGCGCATCAGCTGGCGCACGGGCGGCATGATCGCCGCGGTGGGATCGATCTTCATCACGCCCTGGAACCTGTACAACAACCCGCAGGTCATCCACTACACGCTGGAAGTGCTGGGATCTTTCATCGGCCCCCTGTTCGGCATCCTCATCGCCGACTACTACATCGTGCGCCGCCAGCAGGTGGTGGTGGACGATCTCTACACGATGGATCCCCAGGGCAGGTACTGGTACACCAACGGCTACAATCCCAAGGCCATCTGGACCCTGGCGCCTTCTGCGCTGATCCCCATTCTGTGCGTCCTCATCCCCGCATGGCGCGGCGCTGCTAACTACTCCTGGTTCATCGGCATGGGCCTGGGCTTCATCATCTACACCGTACTGAACCGAAAGAGCTGAACGCCATGCATATCCAGATCATCAACCCTAACACCACCTGGAGCATGACCG
>JBAPMF010000046.1:0-36807 GCA_049278475.1 Herbaspirillum sp.
TCCGACGGCGCCGCTGGTCAAGAAGCTGGCCGCGCTGGCTGCCCGGGTCGGCGCCACCGTGATCACGCCCGATCAACTGGAGCGCGCGCAGGACGGCAACAGCGAAAGCCTGTTCTACCACTACACCGCCAGGGGCGTGGCGTTACAGGACGGCTTGCAGACCGTGCTGGAAGAAACGGTTGCCGGACTGCCGATTCCCAAACTCATGAGCTATCAGCGTCAGCAAGGCCATGCCGCCGGCAGTACCGTCCGCTTCGTGCGCCCGGCACATCGCCTGGTCGCATTGCACGGTGATACGGTGGTGCCGCTGCGCATTCTCGGTCTGGATGCCGGCCGGATCACGCAAGGCCATCGCTTCCTGTCACAAGGCGCGATCACGATCGACTCGGCGGCAGCGTATGTCGAGACGCTGACTGGCGCCGGCAAGGTCATTCCGGGCTTCGACGCGCGCAAGGAAAAGATTCGCCTCGACCTGCTCGCCCAGGCCGGCGGCGATCGGGTGCTGATGCCGGAGCCGCTGCTCGACGAAGTGGCAGCGCTGGTCGAATGGCCGGTCATCTATGCATGCAGATTCGACGATCAATTCCTGGCCGTGCCGCAGGAATGCCTGATCCTGACCATGCAGACCAATCAGAAATATTTTGCGCTGACCGATGCCGCTGGCCGTCTGCACCCGCGCTTTTTGATCGTCTCCAATCTGGAAACACCGATCCCCCAGCACATCGTGCAGGGCAATGAACGCGTCGTGCGTCCGCGCCTGGCGGATGCGAAATTCTTTTTCGAACAGGACAAAAAAAAATCGCTGGCCGAGCGCGTGCCGCAACTGGCCGACGTGGTGTATCACAACAAGCTGGGCCATCAACTGCAACGGACAGAGCGCGTCAAGGCGCTGGCCGGCGTAATCGCCAGACTGCTGGCTCAGGATGCAGCGCTGGCTGAACGCGGCGCCTTGCTGGCCAAGGCCGACCTGCTGACCGATATGGTCGGCGAGTTCCCCGAGCTGCAAGGTATCATGGGTAACTACTACGCGCGTCACGATGGCGAACCGGACGAGGTCGCACTGGCCGCCTCCGAACACTATCAGCCGCGCTTCGCCGGCGACGCCCTGCCTGGCTCGGCAACCGGCACCATCGTCGCGCTGGCCGACAAGCTGGAAACCCTGGTCGGCATCTGGGGCATCGGTCTGCAACCGACCGGCGACAAGGATCCGTTCGCGCTGCGCCGTCACGCGCTGGGCATCCTGCGCATGTTGATCGAGAAACGCCTGCCGCTGCCGATTCCGCTCCTGCTGAAAGAAGCTGCATCACTGTTCGCCGGCAACGACAACTTCAGGGATCCGCGCGCCGACCTCAGCACCTTCATGTACGACCGTTTGCGCAGCCTGCTGCGCGAGCGCAATTACTCTCCTTACGAAATCGAAGCAGTAGTCGCGCAACAACCAGCCGTGCTCGATGACATCACCGAGCGCCTCGATGCCGTGCGCGCATTCACGGCATTGCCGGAAGCCGAAGCACTGGCAAGCGCCAACAAACGCATCACCAACATCCTGAAGAAAGTCGCAGACAGCAAACCCGGCGCCGTGCAGAGCGGTCTGCTGCGCGAACCTGCCGAAGAAGCGCTGTATTCGGCCATGCTGTTGCTAAAGCCGCAAGTCGATGCTGCGACCACGCGGGGCGATTTCAACGGCGCCCTGCAAGCGCTGGCGCAACTGCGCCAGCATGTCGATGCTTTCTTCAACGACGTCATGGTCAATGTCGAAGATGAGCAACTGCGCCGCAACCGTCAGGCTTTACTTGCCGGCTTGCATCAGATGCTCAATCAGGTGGCGGACATTTCCAGGCTGACAGCATAGAGCGTGGCGCTAATTCCCGGACAAAAAACATGAAGCTGATCATTCTGGACCGCGATGGCGTGATCAATCACGACTCGGACACCTTCATCAAATCGCCCGAGGAATGGCTGCCGATCGCAGGATCGCTAGAAGCCATCGCCCGCCTCAACCAGGCCGGCTATCGCATCGTCATCGCCACCAATCAATCGGGCGTCGGCCGCGGCCTGTTCGACATGATGACGCTCGATGCGATTCACCAGAAAATGCACCATGCCGCACAGCAGGTCGGCGCCTGCATCGATGCCATATTCTTTTGTCCGCACACCGCCAACGACAATTGCGATTGCCGCAAACCCAGGGAGGGCATGTTCCATGACATCGCTCGCCGCTTCGGCATCGATCTGCGCAGTACCGCCACCGTGGGCGATTCGCTGCGCGATCTGCAGGCCGGCTTCAAGGCCGGCTGCGTACCCTGTCTGGTGTTGACCGGCAAAGGCGAAAAAACCCAGGAAAAAGGCGGACTGCCACCCGGCACGCTGATTTATCCCGATCTCGCCGGCGTGGTCGATTTCATATTGAAGACACCGGCGGAAATCCCGGTCTGAAGCTGCCGCCGCAGCCTGTGCCGGACTTCACGAGGAAGACTGAATCTTGCGTATCGATCTGTTTTTGCGTTCTCTTCTGTTCACGCTAGTCATGGCAGCGGCGACCATCATCTGGTCGATGGTCTGTATCCTGTTTGCGCCGTTTCCTTACGCCAGGCGCTATTACCTGACCTCGCGCTGGAACGTCATCGTGATCTGGGCGGCGCGTGTGATCTGCGGCATCCGTCATCAAATCAAGGGGATGGAAAACCTGCCCGACGCACCAGCGATCCTGCTGTCCAAACATCAATCGACGTGGGAAACGATTTTCTACATGATCACGATGCCGCGTCCACTGGTGTTCGTGTTCAAGAAAGAGTTGACCTATATTCCTTTCTTCGGCTGGGGCCTCGCCTTGCTGCGCATGATCCCCATCGACCGCAGCAAGGGCCGCGACGCCTTCGCCCAGGTACGCGAGCAAGGCCACCAGCGCCTCGCCGAAGGCCGGTGGGTGATCATGTTCCCGGAGGGTACACGCATTCCGGTCGGCCAGGCCGGCAAGTACAAGTCGGGCGGCGCGCGCCTGGCGGTGGAAACCGGCACGCCGGTCGTGCCGATCGCCGTGAACTCCGGTGAATGCTGGCCGAAAAAATCATTCATCAAAACGCCGGGTATCATCACCGTCTCCATCGGCAAGCCGATTTCACCGGAAGGGCTGAACGCAATGCAATTGATCCAGCGCGTGGAAAATTGGATAGAATCCGAAATGCACATGATTTCCCCGGCAGCCTATACCGCCATCGACAAAACCAACGGGTAACGCTCGTTTCGCCAATACATTGAAACTGCTTCGTCACTCACAGCCAGATTCCGGTCAGCTCACACTGCAACTGGATTTCTTCACCCCAGCGCCGCCTGAAACGGAACAGGACGCCGCATCATCCAGGCCGATACCGCCACCCATCGCTCGCCCGGCAAACGGCATGCGCCGCATCCGGCTGGGCGAACACCACCTCGATTACACCTTGCTGCGTTCCAGACGCCGCTCTATCGGTTTTTTGATCAACGACAAAGGCCTGGGTGTGACCGCGCCGAAATGGGTAACGTTAGCGGAAATAGAAAATGCCATTCGCAAGAATCAGCGCTGGATCTTCGCCAAGCTCGACGAACAAGGTTCAACGCGCCGCCTGCAAACGCAGAGGCAATGGCACGACGGCGCGACGCTGCCTTATCTCGGTCAACACCTCACACTGCGCATCCACGCCGGCCAGGCTGACGCGAGCGTCGCCTGCGACGAAACGGCATTGGTATTGACGATATGCCTACCCGCCGACGCCGGCGAGCAGCAATTGAAGCATCTCGTGCAGGACTGGCTACAGACGCGCGCCCAGGCAACCTTTGCCGCGCGGCTGCCGGTCTATGCCGGCAAGCTGGGCGTCGCCTGCCGCTCTTTGGCCCTGTCGTCGGCAAGCACGCGATGGGGTTCATGCACAGCCGACGGCCGTATTCGCCTGAACTGGCGCTTGATACATTGCGCCTTGCCGGTGATCGACTATGTGATCGTACACGAACTGTCGCATCTACGCGAAATGAACCACAGTCCACGCTTCTGGGCCACGGTTCGATCGGCTTTCCCTGAATGCGAAGCGGCAAAACGGGCATTGCGCGAGAGCGCTCCGGAAATACTGTCCATCTTTTGAACAGGCACGCGCGCAATCGCGCTCTACAAGCTCATCATTGTTCGCGAGCGACTGCTTTTACCCCCACTTGCTGCGAGCTTGACGACAAGCGCAATTGTCGCGACTGCTGCTGGGATACTGGCGAGTGTGAAGATCATGTCAAAGCCAATATGCAGGCGCATCAATTCCGCTCCCAGCAATGCTCCGGCGATTCCGCCGCACCTGCCGATACCCAGCATCCAGGCAACGCCTGTCGCCCTCCCTTGAGTCGGATAGAACTGGGCTGCGAGAGCGGGCATCGCTGTTTGCGCACCGTTCATGACGATTCCAGCCAGGAAGATCGATGCGCCGAGCACGGTCAGGTTTGAGATTCCCTGACCGATGCAAAAGACGAAGCCGGCAGTCAACGCATAGGCCGCAGCGATCACCGCATGCGGGTTCATCCTGTCCATCAGCCACCCGACGACGATCGCGCCAATGCCGCCGCCCAGCGGGAATAGCGCCGAGGCCAACGCAGCCCGCTCGATGCTGAATCCCACCTCCTTCATCAGCACAGGCATCCAGCTGATCAACAAATAGAAAATCAATAGCCCCATGAAGTACGTCAGCCAAAGCATCGAGGAACCGAGCAGGTAGGAGCGCGAAAGAATCAGTCGAACCGCGCGCTTGCCCGAAGCATGGCCAGACTCGGGAACGACGAAAGAAATGCCAGCCGGCAATACATCAGATGTCAGGCGCGCCAAGACTTGCCGGACCCTGTCAGCCGGTTTACCGTTAGCAACGAGGTAGCGCAGTGATTCCGGCAGACGCCAGAGCAAAATACCGGCCAGCGCCATTGGGAGCAGCCCGCCGAGTACGAACACGCTGCGCCAACCGTAGTGTGGAATCAGCCATGCCGCGATCAAGCCGCCACCTGCGGCGCCAAGGGGAAAGCCGCAGAATATGGCATTGGTCAATAGTGAGCGCCGTGCTGCAGGCGCATATTCGGCGGTCAAGGTGATTGCGTTGGGCATCGCTGCCCCAAGCCCCAGGCCGGTGATGAATCTCAACGCTGTCAGCATCTCGAGACTTGCCGAGAAAGCGGTGGCAAAACTGGCGACGCCAAAAAAGGCGACAGAGACGACCAGCACGATTTTTCTACCGACCCAGTCCGCCAGAGGTCCTGCTGCGACTGCGCCTGTCGCCAGTCCGAACAGCGCCGCGCTCAGCACAGGCCCGAGCGCCGATTTTTGCATCCTCCACTCCACGAGCAATGCCGGTGCAATATAGCCAATCGCGGCGGTGTCGAATCCATCGACGACCAGCACTGAAAAGCAGAGGCTCAACACGACCCAGTGAAATGCGCCAAGAGGCTGCCTCTCGATGAACTGCTGGATGTCGAATGTAGCGCTGTTTGTCATGTTGTCTCCGTCTTCAAGCGCGGCGTTTTTTCCCGAGCACATTCGCCAGGGCGACGAATTGCGCGGTCGGCACCGCTTCCGGCCGCGCTTGCGGGTCGATGCCGGCATCGATCAAATCGGCTTCAGTCAGCAGCCCCGCAAGGCCATTGCGGATCACCTTGCGGCGTTGCGAGAACGCCCTGGTCACGACTTCTTCCAGCAGGGACTGCTGGCATTCCAGCGGCTGCGCCAGCGGAATCATGCGGACGATAGCAGAGTCCACACGCGGCGGCGGATCAAAGGCGGTCGGCGGCACCACGAACAGCAAGCTCATGTGATAGCGCCATTGCAGCATCACCGAGAGACGGCCGAATGCCTTGGTTCCAGGCTCGGCCACCATGCGCTCGACGACTTCCTTTTGCAGCATGAAATGCTGATCCTGCACACATGACGCCAGTTGCGCCAGATGGAACAGCAAAGGGCTGGAAATATTATAGGGCAGATTGCCGACCACGCGCAGCTTGCGGCCGGGCGCTACCGGGATCGAGGTGAAATCGAATTGCAGCGCATCGGCGGCATGCACCTGCAAGCGCTTCGGATCGAAGCGTTTGCGCAAACGCGCAACCAGATCGCGATCGAGTTCGACCGTGTGCAGATGATCCAGCGATTCCAGTAACAGAGCGGTCATAGCTGCCAGGCCGGGACCGATCTCGACCATGGCGTCTTCTTTTTGCGGCGCGATGGCGCTGATGATATCGTCAAGAACAGTCTGATCGGTCAGGAAATTCTGGCCGAAACGTTTGCGGGCAATATGTTTCATCGAGCATGTCGGGCGCGGACCATGAGCGCCGCGGTCTTGACGGCCGCGATCATGCTGCCGTAGTCAGCCATGCCGGTGCCCCGGGCAGCCAGATCCAGCGCCGTGCCATGATCGACCGAGGTACGGATGAGCGGCAGCCCAAGCGTGATATTGACGCCCTGCCCGAAGCTGGCGAATTTAAGCACCGGCAAACCCTGGTCATGGTACATGGCAAGCACACAATCCGCATGGTCGAGATATTTTTTTTGAAACAGGGTATCAGCCGGATAAGGGCCGGTGACATCCATGCCGCGTTCTTTGGCGGCTGTCAGCGCGGGAATGATGACATCAATCTCTTCGCGGCCGAGATAGCCGTTTTCACCCGCATGCGGATTCAGGCCGGCGACCAGAATGCGCGGCTGGGCGATGCCGAACCGGTCGCGCAGATCGGCATGGATGATATCGAGCGTGCGCCCCAGGCCGGCGCGGGTAATCGCTGCCGGAACATCTTTGAGCGCCAGATGGGTACTCGCCAGTGCAACGCGCAGATGCGGCGCCGCGCCGCCGGCCAGCATCATCACCACGTGCGGCGTGGCGGTGCGCTGCGCCAGATATTCGGTATGGCCGGTAAACGGCACGCCGGCATCGTTGATGCTGCTTTTTTGCAGCGGCGCCGTGACGATGGCTTCGAAGCGTTGCTGCAAAGCGCCTTCGACGGCGAGGTCCAGGGTCTGCAACACGGCGCGGCCATTGCGCGCATCGGGCACGCCGGGCGTAGGCGGCACATCGGCGGGACAGTCGATGACGATCAGACGGTCTCGCGGCAAACCGGGCAGACCGGTGTTTCTGAAAGCCTGCGCGGATAAGGGCGACAGGGAGATCGCCGGATCCAGCGCCTGCGCCGTCCGTGTCAGGAAAGCAGCATCACCGAGCAGCACGCCACGCACATCGGCGCGCAGTTGCCATGCCGCCTCAATGGAAATTTCCGGACCGATACCGGCCGGTTCTCCGCAAGTGATGGCCAGCACCGGACGCCGGTCCATGACGATAGTGCGGCTCCCGGCGGGATCATGAGCGCGTTCTGAGAGATCGGACATCAGGCGGATCAGTCGTCGTCGGTACGGAACTCGACATAGGCGCGATCACGCAACTGGTGCAGCCAGTCTTCAGTCGCTTCGTCGATCTTGCGTTCGCGGATTGCTTGACGCGCAACCTGGCGCACCCGTTCCTGCGAAACATCGTCGGTCTTGCGTTCGAGTACCTGAATTAGATGGAAACCGAAGGGCGATTCGATCGGCTGGCTGATTTCACCCGGCTTGAGTTCATTCATGGCGCGCTCGAATTCAGGCACTGTATCGCCGGGATAAATCCAGCCCAGATCGCCGCCCCTGGAAGCAGACAAGTCGTTGGAGTACAGTCTGGCCAGCTCCTCGAACGTGGCCGCCTGGTGATCCAAACGCTCTTTCAGTTCCAGCAGTTTTCGGCGCGCCTCGGCAGCCGACACCACTTGATTGGGCTTGATCAGGATATGGCGCACATGCGTTTGTTCGACGGTAGGCACATCGGCCTTGCCGTCGCCGGTAGTGCGGCGATCGATCAGCTTGATGATGTGAAAGCCATTGCCGCTCTTGATGACGTCGGAGACTTCGCCCGGTTTCAGAGCGGCAACCGCATCCAGAAACAATTGCGGCAAACGGTCCTGGGAACGCCAGCCGAGGTCGCCGCCGCGCAAGGCGTCACTGCTGTCGGAGTAGGCCATCGCGGTTTTGGCGAAATCGGCGCCGGCCTTGAGCTGACTCAGCGCCTCCTCGGCACGCTGACGACGTGCGGCAAGTTGTTTCGGAGCAGCATTTTCCGGCACGTGGATCAGAATCTGCGCCAGATTGAGATCTTCATGCCTGGCTGCGGCATGATTTTCCGCGGCGAGGTAATTATCGACTTCAGACTCAGTGACCTGCACCTTGTTATCGACTTCACGCTCACGCAGACGCTGCATGATGATCTCTCTACGAATGTCTTCACGAAAATCTGCAAAGGAAATGCCATCGCGTTCCATCCGCAGACGTAAATCCGGCACCGATAATTTGTTCTGCGCGGCAATCCCGGACACGGCGCGATCGAGCATGGCGTCATCGGCGGCGATGCCGCTTTCCCTGGCCGTTTGCAGCTGCACGCGCTCGACAATCATGCGATCGAGCAACTGGCGCTGTAGCTGCGCGCGCGGCGGCAACGCCACGCCTTGGGCAATCAGCCGTTTTTCCAGCTGCTGCAGACGAGCGGCCAGTTCCTGATAGGTAATCACGCCATCATTGACGACCACAAAAATCGCATCGACCGGACGCGGCGCCTTCGACGCAACCGGCGCCGACTTGAGCGACGGCGGCGCAGCGGGTCTCTTCTTGATGACGAATTGCGCCCAGGCGCTGTCAGTCATGCCAAGCGACAGGCACGACAGGACGATGACGGCCGTACTGCGTACAAAAAAATGATGGCGCATGGGGAAAAAAGCGTTCATAAACATGTCGGTTAATAACGTGTAATGTCATCAGGCTCATTGATGATC
Organism: Herbaspirillum sp.; assembly: GCA_049278475.1. GTDB lineage: Bacteria > Pseudomonadota > Gammaproteobacteria > Burkholderiales > Burkholderiaceae_D > Herbaspirillum. The sequence continues at coordinate 8,836 of JBAPMF010000046.1, forward strand.
TGATAGCCCGGGATGCTGCTGCTCAACGCATCCAGCGGATTGGAACCGATCCTGGAAAAACCGTTCAGCTCCAGCTGGATAAAGAACGAGGTCGATGCCCTGGTTGACGACGTCGGGATACGCTGGGCAACCAGACGGAACACCCAGCAATCGGCCTTGTACTCCATCCCCAGCAGACCTTCTGCAACGGTCTTGTCGGGAATGGAATAGTTGATACGGCTGACAGCATACCAGCGTTGCGATACCGGCCACTGACCGGATATATCCATCTGCCTGAGCAAACCGGCAGGATTGGTGCGATCGAGGCGATACGTCAGGTTCAACACCTTCTTCGGCGCCGGCTGCCAGCGCGCGCCGAAAGTCGAGCGCGCCATTTGGCGCAGGGTTTGACTGTACTGCACGGTATTGTCGAGCGCCAGCTTATCAGTAAACTGGCCACCCAGGAACAGTAACAGGTCGGATTTGCTGCCATCGACCGTGGCGCTCGCACCGTCCAGTGTCACCTTCTGGTCGGAGAAATAGAAGCGCTGGCCAAATGCCATACGCAAGCGCTCGAGACCATTTTCTTCGATGAAGCGGGACACCAGCGCACCGGTGATCTGGTCGGCATCGCTGAGCCGGTCATGACCGACGAAGCGGCTCTCGCTGAAAATCTGTGCGAAGTTGAAGTCCGCCAGAGCAGAATCGAAGTTCGGATACTGACGTTGATCACGATACGGCGTGCGCACATAGAACAGGCGCGGTTCCAGCGTCTGGGTTACATCACGGCCAGCAATGCGCGTATCACGTTCGAAAGTCATGCCCGCATCCAGCGAGTAAGTCGGCGCCACGCGCGTCAGATGCGCCGGCGCACCGGCGCTGACGTTGTTGAGCCGGTAGGTCGTTGCGTCCAGCGTCGCCTTGGGTGTGATGAAGTAGCCTGGACGAACGAGCGGCCAGGAAACCGACAGCGCCGCATACATGCGGTCACCGCCAACCATTTCCGAACCGGCCGAGGCACCCGTGGTAGCGGTATTCGAAAAGCGCGTCAGTTCAGAGGCGAAACCCAGATCGAAACCACCGACATCCTGGCGCGTCGCCGTCAGGCTCAGCTGCGGCAAGCGGTCATAGGGCTTCTGGACCGGATTGTTCACGTCCTGCAGCAACTGGTACCGGGACACGCGGCCGGCTGCATTCCAGTAGGTTCCGGTATAGGCCAGACTGGCGTCACGCGCAAGCAAACGTTGCGTGCTGGCTGTCACTGAATTCACAAAATCGCCGGGATAATCGTTATCGGAAGCTTTGTTGACATTCCACCCGAACACCAGATCCGGCATCAGCTTCTGCGTATGCGTCGTGGACAGCGAATAACGGCCGGTACCGGTCATATGATCCTGTATGCCCTCGACACGGGTGCTGCCCGCATACCTTGCGCCCAGATAGCGGCCTTCCGCTCCCAGCAGCAGGCCATGCCGCGCGATATAACGCGGATACAGCGTCAGATCCCGATTGGGAGCGATATTGAAATAGTAGGGCAGCGTCAGTTCGACGCCGCCGGTGCTGGTCACGCCGAAGGTCGGCGGCAGCACGCCGGACTTGCGCGCGCCCGACAAGGGGAAAGACATCAGCGGCGCCCCCAGAATCGGCACGCCTTTGAAATACACCACGCCATTGCGCATGGTGCCGACATCGCGGCCGCTGTCGAGGTCGAGCGTGGCTGCCTGCATGTACCAGTCCGGATCGGGCGCTTCACAGGTGCTATAAGTGCCTTGCGTCACCAGGGCCTGATCATCGGACAAAAAGTCGATTCTTTCCGCCTTGCCGCGTCCGCCGTGACGACCGAACAGATAGGTCGGGCTGGTGACATGGCCCTTGCCCGAATCCATGTTCATCATGGCCTCCTCACCGGTATAACGATCCTGCAAACGCTGCATCCAGACATGACCGGCAGCTTCGACTTCATCCTGGATGACGCGGTATCTGGCCCTGTCGGCCTTGATGGTGGTCGCATCACGCACGACTTCGACGTCACGCTCCAGATCGAGCCAGCGATCCAGACGGCCGCTCATCCGTTCCGCGCTGACCTCGATCGGCGCATCCCTGTCATCGACCGCCCCGGCCTGCGCCGGAACGGGCAAGGCAGCCGCAGTCGAAGCCAGCACCAACGTAGAAAAACGCGACACCCGCAAGTCAATGAAACGCCTGAGAGACAGCTTGAAAAAGCGTATCATGTAAAGCAGCGTGGAAACATAGGGCAGGCGATTTTCTGAAAATAATCCCGTATTATAGGGGAACTCGATATCATCAAATACACTCCTCCCATCGTTCATGTCTTCACCTGATTCCGACCGGCGCCTGTCCCTGCTGCAAACATGGCTGTCCACTCTCGCCGCCACGCCAACCCGCATCGAAACCTTGCGTCCCGCCTCGGCCGACGCCAGCTTCCGTCGCTATTTCCGCGTGGATACCCCCGATGGAAAAACACGCATCGTCATGGATGCCCCGCCGCCGCAGGAAGATGTGCGGCCCTTCATCCATGCCGCCGAAGTGTTCGGCGCGGCCGGCGTGTCGGTGCCGACCGTGCTGGCGCAGGATGTCGAACGCGGCTTCCTGCTGCTGTCCGACCTCGGTTCGAGCACTTATCTGCATCTGCTCGACAAGAACAACGCGCGCCAACTCTACCTCGACGCCATCGATGCGCTATTGCTGCTGCAAATCCGGAGCAGACCCGGAGTGCTGCCGGAGTATGATCGTGCCCTGCTGCTGCGCGAGCTGCAATTGTTCCCTGACTGGTATCTCGCCAGACACCTCGAAGTCACGTTGAACGACGACCAGAAAAACACCCTGGTCAACCTATTCGACACGCTGCTGGGCAACAACCTGGCGCAAGCCCGGGTCTATGTCCATCGCGACTACCACTCGCGCAACCTGATGGTGCTGCCGGACGGCAATCCGGGCATCCTCGACTTTCAGGATGCCGTCTATGGACCGATCACCTATGATCTGGTGTCACTGCTGCGCGACGCCTATATCCGGTGGGATGAAGAAATGGTGCTCGACTGGGCCATCCGCTACTGGGAACGCGCCAGACGCGCCGGCCTGCCGGTGGCGCCGGACATCGACGCCTTCTACCGCGATTTCGAATGCATGGGCGTGCAGCGCCATCTGAAAATACTCGGGATTTTCGCAAGGCTTTACCATCGCGATGGCAAGCATACCTACCTGCAGCATATGCCGCTGGTGATGGAATACATCCTGCAGGCAGCACGGCGTTATACCGCGCTGACGCCGCTGGTCAGATTGATCGAAACACTGGAAAACAAAACGCCGCAAACCGGCTACACCTTCTGAGAAACAAGCGCACGTTGCCGCACATGGCGCGTGCAGGAACGATTTCAACATGCCTGGCATTCTTTATCTCGTACCCAGCACCCTGGGTACCGCCGACAATACGAACGGCGACATGCTGGCCTCGATCCTGCCTGCAGAGGTGCAGGCACTGGCGGCGCGTCTCGATTATTTCATCGCGGAAAACGCCAGAACCACGCGCGCTTTTCTGAAGCTGGTGAATACCAACTACCCGCTCTCCAGACCTTTGCAGGAAATCAGGATCGCCCAGCTCGACGTCAATACCGGGGTAGCCGCCTTGCCGGCCTTGCTGGCGCCGTTGCTGGATGGACAGGATGCGGGACTGATCCCGGAGGCAGGCGTGCCGGCAGTAGCGGACCCCGGCGCCGGTCTGGTGCGTCTGGCGCATCAACACGGCATTCAGGTGCGGCCGCTGGTCGGCCCGTCGTCCTTGCTGCTGGCAGTGATGAGCAGTGGTCTGAACGGTCAGAGTTTTGCATTCAACGGTTATCTGCCGACCGACGCCGCGCAACGCAGCAAGCGCATCAAACAGCTGGAAGAACGTTCACGGCAGGAGCAGCAGACGCAATTGCTGATCGAGACACCCTACCGCAACGGCGTCATGCTGGAAGCCCTGGCAAACGCCTGCAACGGCGCCACGCTGATCAGCGTGGCCACCGATCTGACACTGGCGACCGAGGTTGTCAGGACGCAGACGGCACATCGATGGAGGAGCGACATTGCTGCCGGAAAAACGCCGGATTTCCACAGGAAACCCAGCGTCTTTCTGCTGCTGGCCGATTGACAGGTTTTCAGCGCAGCGCGATGCCGCCGCCATCCAGCATGGATTCGACAACGCCGCTGCCGACCGCCACGCCGAATTTCTTCAACACGCGTTCCGGCAAACCTTCGGTCTGGGTATAGTCCACCAGATCTTCGGCCTCGATGACGTCGCGCGCTACGCTGTCGACCGTGCCAAAGTCATCGGCCAATCCCATTGCGACCGCTTTGGAACCGATCCAGAACATGCCCGAGAAAATTTCCGGCGTTTCCTTCAGACGCTGGCCACGGCCTTTGCGCACCACGTCGATGAATTGCTGGTGAACCTCGCCAAGCATTTGCTGCGCGAATTCTTTTTGCCGGATGTCTTGCGGGCTGAACGGATCAAGAAAGCCTTTGTTCACGCCGGCGGTCAGCAGGCGACGTTCGACGCCAAGCTTGTCCATCAGGCCGGTGAAGCCGAAACCATCCATGAGCACACCGATGGAACCGACGATACTGGCTTTATTGACGTAGATCCTGTCGGCTGCCGCTGCAACGTAATAACCGCCGGAGGCGCACATTTCCTCGACCACGACGTATAGCGGCTTCTTCGGATAAGCCTTGCGCAGACGCATGATTTCATCATTGATCATGCCGGCCTGCACCGGGCTGCCGCCGGGGCTGTTGATCTTGAGGATCACGCCCGCGGAACCAGTGGCGGAAAACGCTTTGCCCAGCGCCGCCATCACCGCCGATGCCGAGCTGCGGCCTTCGGCGTCGATGACGCCGCTGATTTCGACCAGCGCGGTGTGCCTGCCGACCGGTTCAATGTCAGACCTGCTGTAATTGAAGACGCTCCAGATCGCAAAAACAAAAACGACCAGGCCGGCGACCTTGAAGAAAATACTCCAGCGACGGTGCGCGCGCTGTTCTTTGACCGTAAACAGCAGCAGTTTTTCCAGCACGTCGCGCTCCCAGCCGCCCTTCCCTGCGGCGGCTGCCGCTGGCGGAAAGAGCGGTTCAGCCGGTCTGGATGCTGGCACTTCAGGATTGTCAGATTCGTTATTACTCATATCGTCACTTGCAACGGCAGCCCGTATTCGAGATCATCGACGCAGCTGCCTCGGTTTCCACATGGCTTAGAGCCGCTAACGCCGCTAACATAACGCAGCCAGCGGCGTTGTGTTAGCGGCTTTTATGCCGGCGCGAACTTTATATTATCGTGGAGGTTCAGGAAATACCCCTGTCTTTTTCAAACACCTATGCGTTTTCATTCAGCCATCGATGCAGCGCCCGGACCGAACCAGCCGAATACAGAGGATGCAGAGCCTGCAACTGCTGCGCCGGGTGCGCGCCGAATTCTACCGCAACCCCGGCGGCGCCGGCATTCATGGCCATCTGCAAATCGTGGGTGGTATCGCCGATCATCAGCGTGCGGTCCATGTCCTGACCAAGCGCACGGGTCAGTTCCTGCAGCATGGCCGGATGCGGCTTGGAGAAAGTTTCATCGGCGCAGCGCGTAGCGTCGAACGCTGACACCAGCCCGGTCGCGTCCAGCGCGCGATCGAGGCCGACGCGGCTCTTGCCGGTGGCAACCGCCAGAAAATAAGTTTGCCAACCGAGATCGTCCAGCATCTCCCTGACACCGTCGAACAGCCTCAGCTCCCGATCCTGGCCGAAATAATGATGGCGATAGCGCTCGATGATGCGCGGGTAATACGTTGGATTGACATCGGGAATCGCTGCCTGTATGGCGTCCTGCAAACCCAAGCCGATCACATGGGAAGCAGCGCTCCTGTCCGGGACCGGCAGGCCTAGATCCCTGGCCGCAGCCTGGATGCACTCGACGATGGTCGATGTGCTGTCCATCAACGTGCCGTCCCAGTCGAACACAATCAAATCAAATCGTTTTCTTGCCATGTTTCACTCTTCAAGAGACTCGATAAAAAGACCCGCCCCGGAGGCAGCGGCATCCAGGCTGTTCAGGAAACGCAGGCATTCCGGCGGCAACCCTGCCTCCAGCGTCACCGGCGCGCCGCTGCCAGGATGCCTAAAACTGATCCGGTGGGCATGTAAAAACATGCGCCTGAACGCGACCCGCTCACCATCTGCTTTCTGCAAGGCTTTATTCAGGGCGAAATCGCCATATTTGTCATCGCCGACGATGACAAAACCGCTAGCCGACAAATGCACGCGTATCTGATGCGTGCGCCCAGTTTTCAGTTCCGCCTCCAGCAAGGCATATTCGCCATAGCGGCGGACCAGCGAAAACACGGTATGCGAGGCCTGACCGTCTTCCTGCACGCGGACGCGGCGCTCACCGTCGGCAGTACTGTATTTGCGCAATGGTAATCTGATATGCTGGCGCGTATTTTTCCAGCTGCCGCGGACCAGCGCCAGATAACGCTTGTCGGTCAGGCCGTCGCGAATCTGTTCATGCAGGCTGTTCAGCGCCGAACGCTTCTTCGCAAGCAGCAAAATTCCCGAGGTGTCGCGGTCGAGGCGATGCACCAGTTCCAGAAATTTGGCGTGTGGCCGTGATGTGCGCAATTGCTCGATGACACCATAGGCGATACCCGAACCGCCATGCACGGCGACGCCGGCTGGCTTGTCAATGACGAGCAGATGGCTGTCTTCGAGCAATATCCTGAATCCGGCGCCGGGCGCCGGCGCGGCAGATGTTTTTACGGCGATACGGATCGGCGGCAGGCGCACCACATCGCCGACTTCCAGCCGGTAGGTCTGGTCGATACGAGCTTTGTTGACCCGTACTTCCCCCGAGCGCAACACGCGGTAAATATGGCTTTTGGGCACGCCCTTGCAGACGCGCAAGAGGAAGTTGTCGATGCGCTGACCAGCAGCCTCCTCGGAAATCGTGAGTAACTGGACTTGCGGCGCAGCTGCTGACGGTTGGGATAAGGCTGCGGTTTCAGGCTTTTCAGTCGTGTTCCCAGAAAATCTCGCTAAGTCCTTCATTTTGAATATATAATCGCTCAAAGCTGGTCAGAAAACCGGTATCAGTGTAAGAAAAAAAGCCATTCTACACAGAGGCATCTTCATCAGCCTCGCTAATTTGCAAATTTGATGGGGGGAACCACGAAAAATTGCGACATATGGCTTCAGGGTTTTGTCAACAAAATTCGTATATCCTACGAAGATATGGTAGATATGACATGACGCCACGCAGATTTGACGAATTCCTTGAGACGTGTACGCCATCCCTGCGCGAGTCCAGTCTGCACCGCAGTTGCCATCGGATAACGTGCCTGGATATTGAATAGAATAGATGTGTTTGGATTATCAGGATAAAGTCTGGCAAGGCCTGCCGTTACAGAACGCAGTGCCTGCCGGTTGATGCATCGACCCCGATTCGCCGATTCGCCGACTTGTAGAACAATGCTTCGTTTGGCGCGAATAAATAGCTCACCGTTCACAGCCACCGTCGGAATGGCAGGCGTGAATAAGGCGCTGCCCGGCTTTCCGGTCCGTTGCATACGCGCCCCATTGTGCATGAGTGCCGCCGTCATCGAGGCGCGCTCCATACACCAAGGCAATTCCCTCCCCAATCGCTTCGTTCTCGCGTACATCCTTATATTCAATATGGCGTACTTTTGAGAAAACGCCATCACGGCCTCAGTGCCGCGGAGTAAAACATGAAACGTATGTTGTTCAATGCTACGCAGCAGGAAGAATTGCGCGTAGCCATCGTTGACGGTCAAAAGCTGATCGACATCGATATCGAAGCCAACGGGCGCGAACAGCGCAAATCCAATATTTATAAAGGTATCATCACCCGCATCGAGCCTTCGCTGGAAGCCTGCTTCGTCAACTATGGCGAAGAACGCCACGGTTTCCTGCCGTTCAAGGAAATCGCCCGCACCTACTTCAGGGAAGGCATCGATGTACGCAACGCTTCCATCAAGGAAGCCATGCGTGAAGGCCAGGAAATCATCGTCCAGGTCGAAAAGGAAGAACGCGGCAACAAGGGCGCGGCCCTGACCTCGTTCATTTCCCTGGCCGGCCGCTACCTAGTTCTGATGCCCAACAATCCGCGCGGCGGCGGCGTCTCCCGCCGGGTCGAAGGCGAAGACCGCCAGGAACTGCGCGAAACCATGGACCAGCTGGACCTGCCCGGCGGCATGTCCATCATCGCCCGTACCGCAGGCATCGGCCGCAACACCGATGAACTGCAATGGGATCTGAACTACCTGATGCAGCTCTGGCACGCCATCGAAGGCGCCGGCCAGTCCGGTTCCGGCGCTTTCCTGATTTATCAGGAATCCTCACTGGTCATTCGCGCCATCCGCGACTACTTTCAGCCCGACATCGGTGAAATCCTGATCGATACCGACGAGATCCACGACCAGGCCCAGCAGTTCATGGCCCACGTGATGCCGGACATGGTGCATCGCGTCAAGCGTTACCGTGACGACGTACCACTGTTCTCGCGCTTCCAGATCGAACTCCAGATCGAAACCGCTTATTCGCGCACCGTGCCATTACCATCGGGTGGCTCCATCGTAATCGACCACACCGAAGCGCTGGTCTCGATCGACGTCAACTCCGCCCGCGCCACCCGCGGCAGCGACATCGAAAGCACCGCGTCCTACACCAACCTCGAGGCCGCCGACGAAGTGGCCCGCCAATTGCGCCTGCGCGATCTGGGCGGCCTGATCGTCATCGACTTCATCGACATGGAAAACGCCAAAAACCAGCGTGAGGTCGAGTCCCGTCTCAAAGATGCCCTGCACCACGACCGCGCCCGCGTCCAGATGGGCAAGATCTCGCGCTTCGGCCTGATGGAACTATCCCGCCAGCGCCTGCGTCCATCACTGTCCGAAGGCAGCCACGTGACCTGCCCGCGCTGTAACGGCACCGGCCACATCCGTGATACCGAATCATCCGCATTGCAAGTCCTGCGCGTCATCCAGGAAGAAGCGATGAAAGAAAACTCCGCCGCCATCCACGTACAGGCGCCGGTCGATGTCGCCGCTTTTCTGCTCAATGAAAAGCGTGGAGAAATCCTGAAGATCGAAACACGCCACCGCGTGACGATCATCATGATCCCAAACAAATACCTGGAAACCCCGCACTACAAGCTCGAACGCATCAAGCATGACGATCCGCGCCTGGACGACGCCCAACCCAGTTACACCATAGCCGAGCAGGCCGAAACCGACATCAGTTACAGCAAGCGCCGTAAAGAAGACCCCAAGCCGCGCCAGGAAGCCGTCGTCAAGAGTGTCACCCCCGACCAGCCGGCGCCTGTCATCGAACGCAAGACTGCTGCCGCGCCGGAACTACCGCCGACATTGGCGCCAGAATCGGGTTTCCTCGGTAAAATCTGGAGCTTCTTCCACGCCAAGCCGCTCCAGGATGCTCCCGCTGCCACCCCTGCCGAAGCCAAAACACAGCAAAAGCGCGAACACGCCGATCTCAACAACCGTACCCGCAACAGTCACAACCGTAACGGCAGTCGTCACCGCAACGAACGCGAGCAGCGTAACGCCACCGCATCCGCCAGACGCGATGCCGAAGACAAACCGCCGCGTCAACCGCGCGAAGAACGCAAAGCTCTGCCGAAGGCGGCGTTGCCGACCGAAGAAACCGCGCCGATCCCTGACGCCGCCACGGAAGGCACGAAAGTCGCGCAAGTCACCGGCAATCAGGTCGAGGACGCAAACGGAAAAAGCAGCGAACCACGCCGTCGCCGTCGCCGCGGCGGCCGCAATCGCCGCGATCAAAAGCCGGGCGATCACCTCGGTAGCGACAATGCAGATGGTGCGCAAACTGGAGATGAAACGCCCGTGCAAGCCTGGTACGAGAAAGCACCGGCAAGCCCTGCTGTCGCAACGGCAACGACTGCGGCTGCGCCGATGCAGGCCCAGGAACCTATTACCGCCGCTACTGAAACACCAGTAGCCGTTGCCGCTCCCGCAGCCGTGGAAACTGCCGTCGAAGTGACGCCTGTCGCACCTGTGACCGAGGAAGCGGCTCCGGTGCAAGCGGCAATCCCTGCGCCAACGCAATCCAACGGCGGGCAACGGCAGGATCTGCGCGACATACTGTCATCGGCTGGTCTGACCCTGACAGACACCGACCCGGAAAAGCTGCGTGCGGCCCAGCGTGCCGCCGCCCAGATCGTAGCGCCGGCACGGACGCCGCGTGAGCGCAAGTTCCTGCCGCCGCAATCGACCGAACCACTGGAGCAGGTCGAAACCCGTCGCTGATGCTGTTAGAACCACCTCTTTCAAGGTGATTAAACGACACGTCCTTGATGGCACGGGCGGTGGAAGTTGCCGCCCGTGCCCTTGTCGATTGATGCTGCCCATACCTTTATGAAGACTGATGTTTCAAAGGAAAAATAAGTCTGAAGACAGTCACGCCATCAATGACGCTCTCGGCCTTCGCAGTGCCACCATGTAAAGCCATAATAGATTGCACGATCGCCAATCCGAGTCCCGTCGACGTTGCCGAGTTGCTCCTCGCGGTATCAACACGATAAAAGCGGTCAAAAATGCGATCGAGATGGCTGGCATCGATGCCTTTCCCAGGGTTCGTTACGCTGATGGTCACAGAATCGTGTTGGTTTTCAGCCGACAATTTGATGGTGTGGCCGAATGGTGTATAGCGAATAGCATTGGCAACAAGATTGCTTACCGCACGTCGCAGTAAGATTGTGTCGGCGTAAAGTTTGCCTTGGCCTGAAACATTGACGATCACACCGGCGTCGTCTGCAATCCCTTCAAAATATTCGGCGATACGTGTCAGCTCCACTGCCATGTCGAGAGACTCTTTGTTGACAACAACGTGAGCATGTTCAGCCCTTGCAAGGAAGAGAATATTTTCTGTCATTCTCGCCAGGCGTTCATATTCTTCGATGTTAGAGATGAGCAGCGACTGATATTCCTCAGGTGTACGTGCCTGCGAAATGGCGACCTGTGTCTGAACCATGAGATTGTTGAGCGGTGTGCGCAGGTCATGGGCAAGGTCGGCCGAGAACTGCGTCAGCCGCTCGAAACTGCCATGTAAGCGATCCAGCATGGCATTGAATGACTGCACTATTTCATGTAACTCCTGAGGCGCAGCCTCCATATCCAGTCGGGTATCCAAACGATGCGCTGTGATGCTTTGCGCTTGGCTGGCAACCACCCGTAACGGGCGCAGGCCGCGCAAGACCAGGAAGTAGCTTAGTACGGTTGCCAGCGACGTTCCGCACAAGGCAGCCGTCCATACCTCTGCCTGGTAATTGCTCAACAGCTGCATTCTGTCAGAGGCAGTACGAGCCACCATGATCGCGCGGATTCGCCATTGCGAAGTTTTATAACGGATACCGCAGACCGATTGAGCTCTCCGCTGTTTACTGGCGGTGTAAGGAAAGACAAGGCTTGGGTCCCAGGATTGCTGTTGACCACCAAAGCCTCGTTGCCAACCCGTATGAGGACCGTCAGTTGGTCGTGACCGGCGGCAGCATCTAGAAAGATATGCGGATCACGGCGGATCGACTCAACGGAAGGAGCTTCTTGAACCAGATGGCTCATCGAGCGTATTTTTCCGAGAAGCTCTTCGTCATCCCGAGTTTCCAGTTGTTTGGAGAGCGAGTGATAGAGGTAGGTGCCAACGCCCGCAAAGGTCACGATCGCGACTAGTCCGAACAGAGAGACCAGGCGTGAAGTCAGTGACGCTGGTTGTAGTCGATTCACGAACGCACCTCTAGCACGTAGCCCATCCCGCGCACCGTGTGGATGAGCTTCTGTGTGTGTGGATCGTCCAGCTTCGCACGCAGGCGCCGAACGACAACATCAACAACGTTGGTGTCGCTATCGAAATTCATGTCCCAGACCTGCGAGGCAATCAGTGAACGGGAGAGCACCTCGCCTGGCCGCTTCGCCAACAGATGGAGCAAGGCAAATTCTTTGGCAGTCAGATCGACGCGTTGATCGGCGCGTATCACCCGGCGCTTGAGCACGTCAATCTGCACATCAGCGAATTCAATAATGTCGGATTCGCGTATCGGGCCTCGTCGTAACAGTGTTCTGACGCGTGCCAGCAGTTCTGTAAAGGCGAACGGTTTCACAAGATAATCGTCTGCACCTAACTCCAATCCTTTTACGCGGTCTTCGATTTCATCGCGCGCTGTCAAAAACAGTACCGGCGTGTCACGTGACTGACGCAAGGTCTGGAGGACGTCCCATCCGCTCATTGCCGGCAGCATGACGTCAAGGATGATCAGGTTGTAGTTGTTTGTTTGTGCATGGTGCAAACCATCAGGCCCGGTTTGCACCCAATCAACGATAAATCCGGACTCGGTGAGACCTCTGCGCAAGTAGTCGCCTGATTTTGGTTCGTCTTCTACTAGCAAGATGCGCATGATCGAGAGTCCTCTAAGGGTGTGGTCGTGCTGGCATTTTCCCCGGTCAGAGGGATCTCCTGCATGACAAATTTGTCATGTATATCCAATTGAGACAGTCATGTCTGGTTTGCCCAATCTCGAGCAAACCAGATCCTTGTCGCGCTATGGCTTATCTCAGATCACTGTGATCTTCAAGGACGGTACCGGTGGCGCTGTTGCTGGTCTTCGTGCTGCTCTTCGCGATGTTCAACAACCTCAAAGACGGTCTGCTCGTCTTCACCGGGATTCCTTTCGCATTGACCGGCGGCATTCTGGCCCTGTCCTTGCGTGGCATTCCGATGTCGATCTCGGCAGCTGTGGGCTTCATTGCTCTCTCAGGGGTCGCGGTATTGAACGGCCTCGTCATGATCGCCTTCATTCGTAGCTTGCGTGAAGAAGGACGCTCGTTGAGTGACGCCATCCACGAAGGTGCCATGACGCGACTGCGTCCGGTGCTAATGACCGCATTGGTCGCATCTTTGGGATTTGTTCCGATGGCGCTGGCAACCGGAACCGGCGCAGAAGTGCAGCGTCCACTGGCAACCGTTGTGATTGGCGGCATGCTGTCTTCGACGATGCTGACGCTTCTGGTGTTGCCATTGCTGTACAAAATGGCACATGCAAACGACGAAGATGAGAGCGTTCAACGACCTTCGGGTAAGCGGTCATTCTGGAAGTTCTAGGCCAAGACTCGTTCGGGAGGATTGGTGACTACATCACATACTTAACAATTGCTCCGGCCGCCACCGTCTGATGATCTCTCGCTACAGATCGTATACAGGTTCTGGGTGCGAATGCTTGAACGAGCACTGGTTCCTCTCGATGCGGCATGCTCGTGAGGTGATTGCTGCATGGCGGCTCGAATACAAACCACAATAGTATGCAGATACTTTTTTAACCGCAGACTCCACGTCGCTCTCGTGACCTGCCTGATTTTTTCGGGCCAGGCTAATCTGGGATAGTTCCGGTTAATAAATCTTTGGCGCTATCGATTCGACTGCGGCCCATAGCGACGCATAGTCGCTGCGATGCTCCTGCACCAAACGCACGGCACACATTTGATTGAACTTGCGATGATTTACTGCTGTCTCCCCCTATGTTCAATGAAATAACATAGGGAAGGGAGGTGCAATGCAAGATAGGCAAGAGAAGAATGCAATGTTTATTTCGTTTGATGCTGTTGCGGTCTCAGGAATCACGGTTGAAGCCATGAAGATTGCCAGATTACTGCAAGACCGCGGCTTTCACTCTTATCTGGATTTGGGTTACGACATTAAGATTGATAAAGGGAATTTTAATAAACCCTATGACGATGAAAATGACATCTATCACGATGTCTTCAAGCTGGTCCGCATCAACGATATCACGTCGATCCCAAACTACAACATCGCCTTTATCAGACACGCGCACGACGCGCTAATCAGGCAAAAACCCATCGTCAGCAATGATGAAAAATCCATACTTTTGCAAACTATCGAGCAGATAGCCAGGCAGCTCGCAGAGCGTATCGTCGCCCTGTGGGAAAAACTTGGCATCAGCAATGTAGTGGTGGAAAACGGAACGCTGCCGGAAAACATTATCTACACCAAAGCGCTGTATCTCGCCATCGAACATTATGGTCAGCGGCATGCCTTAGAGCGTTTCGTTGTCTGGCGTGACCACGACCTGATGTGGAACAGTGAAAGAACGGCGCTGAAGTATGGCCCTCCTCCTTACGCTCACGCCATCAAGCCGGTCAAATCAAAACACATTACCTACGTGACGCTGAATAACGACCTAAAACAAAAACTAGAGGCCTGGTGTAATGATGATGTCAACGTCAGGGTAAAGAAAAACACCTACGATTTTTCAGAGCAGAAAACGCGCATCAATATTAGAGAACCATTGGGCATTCGTGAAGATGATATTTTAATTGCCCGGACAACCAGAATCATTTCACAGAAGCGATTAGATCGCGACGTGATACTGGTCAGCCATCTCAATCGCTTATTTAATAACAACAGCGATCGCAGAGTGTACTTGGTGATAGCCGGAGATGAAAAAGAGGACTCCATATGCTATCAAGAGCTTGATAGCTTAGCTCAAGCGCTCAACGTCAAGCCCTATATTAAATTTATTGGCATGCTGCCCCATGAAAGCATGCGGTCTGAAAATGACGCCATCTGCATAGAAGATTTATATCACTCTTGCGATGTGGTCTCTTTTCTCACCTCCTACGATTACGACAGTTATGGCAACCCGATTGGCGAGGCGGTGAGCAACCGGCGTTGCTATATCACGACCAGCTACGAGTATTACCACGAGGTGTACGGCCAGCACGGTTTTGAAGCGCCAGTCATGACGATATCCGAACAACAAGACGGTTTGCCGACGCCGGATTTTATTAGCGAACTGTATCAATTTCTCAATAATAAGGAACACATGAGGCGCGTGGCGGAAAGAAATTTACCCTTGGCAAACAAGTACTCTCCAACGACGTTATTGAATTTTTAAATACCAGTTAATCATCAGCACGAATTGATGATTCGTTTTTTTAACTTGCAAAACATGAGCTTGATTAATCCTGGAGGATCCATGCGTGATACGATTTTTGTGTCAGTAGTGCTGCCTGTTTATAATGAAAGCGTTCGTATCAATGCAGTTTTATCATCACTACTCAATCAAAAAACCAAAGATAATCTGATCACTCACGATACTTATGAACTGATCATCGTTGATAACAACTCTACCGATGATTCGGTGGCGAAGGTAAACGCGTTTATCGCCCAGAATCCGTCAATGGGTATTCACGTCATTGATGAGAAGGTTCAAGGAGTTTCTTCAGCAAGAAAGCGCGGCATGGATTATGCCTCGCTGCGTTCCAAAGCGCGGGACAGCCGGCTGGGACAAAATCGAAAATACTATATCGTTTCTGCCGATGCCGACTGTACGGTGGATGCCTACTGGCTGTATGAACTGATCAATACCATGATCAGCCAGCAAGGGGATTTAGGAACCTGCAACTATTACTACAATGCTGAATATTTCGAAAAGCGCCCTAAGCTGTTTAATGAGATCCAAAAAACGCTGCGCCTGCGCGAATTCTCCTTCTCGCTTTTTGGCGGTTTCCCCGACGGCAAAGGCTTTGGCGTGGAGCGCGGCCTGTATGACGCCGTCGGTGGCATTGAAATCTTTTACCAGCTAAACAACGGCCGCTTTGTCGAGCACCTGTCCGATGACTGGGATTTCGGGATCAAAGTCACCGCCTATGGCGGTAAACCGGTCTATGCCAGAAACGCTTACGTCGAAATTAACAGCCGCCGGGTGGACACCATACTGGATGAAGTGATCAACGGCATCGCCTACGGCAAAGACGGCATCATTATCATGAAGGACGTGCGCCCGGACGTCGAGCAGCAAAAACCTGCGCTGGCCGACACGACGCCGGCAGAGTCCAAACAGGCCTGGGACTATTCGGTCAAAGATTACACGCCGAAAAACATCCTCCTTCCTGCCCTGCTCAACCCTCATATCTTGTTGGAAAACAGCGCAGTGCGGGACTTTTTCACCGAACCGCTGGCCGACAGGCTATACCGCCGTATTCATGAGCTTAAACATGAAATGCGCATCATCGATTTCAAACCGATCCACGCCTATAAGACCCCGGCGTATCGCCTCTATCTCGAATTCCGTGATGAGCTTTTTGCCGCCATGCGTCGCGCCGTCGGCGACGATATTGGCTTTCCTCCGCCGCTTCCGGCCTGTTTCGACTCGATCAAAGCCGAAGATTTTACCCGCTTTGTTCATTACTTCTGTGAAGACCGCGAATCTGGCGCAGCCCACAACTATTTCGGCAATGGAGGTGTCTTCTGATGAGCAACGCCGCGTTGAAATCATTACTGGATATTGATGAAAATTATCCCATTCCTTTGGTGAGTGAATTTTTGGCGAAGCCGGAAAATCGCGCGTTTCTGGAGTATGTCTACAAGGATCCGTTTGGCTGCCACGTGTTCCCCGGCGATATCACCGACTATCCGCTACCCGCATTTTTTGCCGACATGAATAGCGACATCATGCAAGCTGGCAAAATCCACCTCTGGGCCTATATCCCGACCTGCCGCTATCGCTGTCATTTCTGCCAGTACCCCACCGTGATCCTCAACCCTAAGGGGCCCTCGGCACCGGACGTGTTCCGCGACGTAGTCGACTTCAATATCAAAGAAGCCCTGATGTGGCTGGACCGCGTGCCCAGCCTGTCCGAGGTCGAAGTCGGCGAATTCAATATCTTTGGCGGCACCCCTTCTTTGCTGCCAGAGTCCGAACTGCGCCGCATGATGGCGTTCTACAAAAGCCACTTTAACTTCTCCGCCGCAACCATGCGTTTCGAGGGAGAGCCGGGTACGCTGAACAAACCGTATCTGGCGCTATTGAAAGACCTCGGTTTCAACAAAATCAGCTTCGGCACCCAGTCCTTCAATGACGACATCATCACCGCCTGTGGACGTATGCACTCGGCCGATGAATGCGTGGAAACCATCTATCAGACGCGGGAGATCGACATCGATTGGGTCAGCGTGGATCTGATTTACGGCATGCTCGGCCAGACCGTGGACGATGTGAAATACGATATGGAGAAGACCCTCGAACTGGGACTCTCCCACGTGGTCTGCACCAAATTGCACATGGATGAATTCATCAAAAACCGTACTGGCGTGTCGGGTGAGCGCGAAAGCCTGTGGCAGAAAAAAGGGCTGATTAATATGAACAACATGAGTTTCCCGGGGCTGGGCAAACAGTATCAGATGCGCGAACTGGTCGAGAAATATCTGGCCGACGGCTACACCGAACACCCCACCATGTACTTCCACCGCAACGATCAACAGCCGGAAAAATGGAAGGCTCTCATCACTGACCTCGATAAACAGTACCCAGAAGTGGCCATTGGGTTGGGTGGCAGCTCCAAGTCGACCCACTCAGAGGCCATCAATATCACCGGCTACAAAAAGTATAAAGAAACCCTGCACGAAGATCGCATGCCTATCGAAGAAAGCCGCGGTTTCTCACCACTCCAGCGCGAAGTGAATGCCTTCAAAATGGCGCTATCCACCCTGATTCCCGTGGACGACAAGGTGTTCAAACAGCGTTTTGACGGTAACAGTTTCTTTGATAACCCGGTCATCAATTGCACGCTAGAAAAACTGGTGAACAAAGCATTGGCAACGGTCTCCGGCAATAGGGTCAAGTTGACGCCCATCGGTATCACGCTGGTAGAAGCCATCATTAACACCCAATTCTCAGCCGAGTCTGAATCAGGAGTTGACCGATGACAAGCACACCTTCTGCATCAAAACCGGTATTCAGCCTTTATTACATCGGAATTGATACCGAAGCCGGCGTGAATAACGAACAGTTCGAAACTTTTATCTGCGAGAAAGGAGTGAAAATCCCCTGCTATCCCGGTTGGCGCTGGACCTTGCTGCGTGGCCTGCGCGGCGAACGCATCGGGCAATATCTGATGCTGTATGAGATTGACAGCGCAGAGCAGCGCGATCGTTATGTGACCGCCACCGGCCAGAAAACCGAAGAGGCACACGCCTTCTGGCGGCAGCATGCCGATGCGCTGGAGATCCTGGCCGAGTGGCGAAAACTTGGCACCTTCAGCCAGTTACCGACGCTGTTCACCGATTACCGTCTCCTGGCCGAGAACGTCAAAAGCGACGTGCCTCGCGGGCCCCGCTATCAGGAATGCCTTGGCAAGGAACCCGTTGCGCGCATCATCGGCATCCACAATCTGGCGCTGCGCGAAGGGGTGATGCCGGCGCAGTTCGAGCGGTTTATTACCGAAAACCATCACCGCATTGAGGATTACCCGGACTGGAAATTTCATTTACTGAAAGGCGAACGCGGTAACCGGCTGGATCAGTACGTGGTGATGATGGAGATAGCCAGCATGGCCGCGCTGGACGTCTTCTACCCGGAGCCGGATATCGCCACCGCCGAAGTGGCGAAATTCGCCAAGGTTCACCGTGACACCAAGCAGATGTATGAAGAGTGGAAACAGTTGGCGTCATTCTCCGGCTCGCCGCAAATTTATACCGATTACTTGTCTGTCGCGGAGAGCCGGTCGTTATGACACTGCATCTTCTGAGCAGAAGCGCCACGAGCAATATCCGCCAGCAAACCGCCACCCGCACGATCTTCTTCCTCGCCGGGTTGGGCATGTCGGCCTGGGCGCCGTTAATTCCATTCGTGAAGTCGCGTATGGGGATCGATGACGGCTCACTCGGTTTACTGCTGTTTTGTATCGGCGCCGGCGCAATGTTGATGATGCCCTTTACCGGTCATCTGATCGGTAAGCTGGGCTATCGTAAAATTCTTCTGAGCGCCGGCTTGCTATTATGCGTCGATTTACCGCTGCTCACGTTAATAGACGCCCCGCTGTTCATGGGGGCGGCATTATTGGCGTTTGGCGCCATCAACGGCATCATGGATGTGGCGATGAACTCACAGGCCATTATTGTCGAGCGCGAAAGCGGGCAGGCAAAAATGTCCAGCTTTCACGGCTTCTACAGTCTTGGCAGCATTTCAGGAGCAGGCAGCGTCAGTTTGCTGCTGTGGACGGGAGTCACGCCGTCCCTCGCCATCGGCCTGATTGCAGCGCTCATCGTACTGCTTTTGCTCATCGCTGCGGGGGATCTGCTAGCCAGCAGTGAAATCGACAGTGAGCGCAAGGGCGGCGCGCTGTTCGCGTTGTCCCACGGCAAAATCCTGTTTATCGCTCTACTCTGCTTCTTTGTTTTCCTGACCGAAGGCGCGATGCTCGACTGGTCATCGCTATTCCTCCATGCCGAGCGCGGCGTTGCCAAATCCCAGGCAGGATTGGGTTTTACGCTGTACGCCATCGCGGTAACCCTCAGCCGGCTGTACGGCGACCGGCTGATCAACGCCATAGGACGCTATCGCATGCTGCTGCTCGGCAGCCTGTGCGCCGTTGCCAGCTTGCTGCTGGCTATCTCGATCAACCTGGCGTGGGTCGCCTTTGGCGGACTGATTTTGGTCGGCCTGGGCATAGCCAACATCGTGCCAATCCTGTTCAACGCGGTGGGCAATCAAAAGCAGGTTCCGCCGAATCTGGCCTTCCCGGCCGTGACGCTGGTCGGCTATATCGGCCTGCTGGCCGGCCCGGCGTTGATCGGCTTGATCGCAAAATACGCCAACCTCACGCTGGCCTTTGGCTGCACCCTTTTCTGCCTGCTGCTGGTCAGCATCAGCGCCCGAGCGGTGACGCGCTAATCCAGCCCGCTTACATCACGAGGACATCTTCATGCATGCATCATCAAGCCCGGTCTTCTCCCTGCACTACGTGGGTATTAACCTGAAAAGAGGGATCGCCTCCGATCAATTCGAAGATTTCGTACGCCAGAAAGGCGTCAATATTCCGGCCTATCCAGGCTGGCAGTGGACACTGTTGCGCGGGCTGCGCGGCGAGCGGGAAAACCAATATTTGATGGTCTACCAGGCCAAAGACGCTGCCACCTACGCCCGCTATATCGATAACAACGGCGAGCACACCGGGGAGGCGCACGCTTTTTGGCGGCAGCACCCGGAGGCCGCCAAACTGATCGCCGAGTGGAAAACCTTCGGTACGTTTGCCGAGCTGCCGACCCTTTACACCTATTACAGTCTGGTGGCCGAGAACAAAAACAGCTCGCTGCCAGCAGGCCAGAACTACCGCAACGAACCCAATCAGGAGAAAATCGAACGCATTGTCGGCATTCACAATCTAGCGCTCAGGCCGGGCGTTTCTCCCCAGCAGTTTGAGCAATTCATCACCAACAATATTCACCGCGTGGCAGACTACCCAGGTTGGAAATTCCATCTGCTGAAAGGCCAGAGTGGCAACCGGCTGGATCAATATGCGGTGATGTTGATCATTGAGAGCCTGGCGTCGCTCAACGCGTTCCATCCAGACCTGGACGTTTCGACCGAGAAAGCGCTGACGTTCGTGGCCGAACATCAGGATACCGAACAGATGTATACCGAGTGGAAAGAGTTGGCGTCGTTCTCCGGCGCGCCACAGATCTACACGGATTATATTTCGATTGCAGGGAACGGGCGGTGCGCGTAAGCGCCCCGTGAAAACCGTCCGGCGGTCCGGCGCAGTCTCATGACAACGGCTCACTCAGAACATCTCCGTCCACCTCAGACTCTGCCATTCCCAGCAGTGTTTGCGCCGACTCGTCGGGTACGGCTTCCACCGACTTCAGCTTGCGCGACATCTGGCGCGTGCGCGTTTGGGCCTGCTCGATATTTCTGGCGGCGCGTTCCAGCGTGCTCCTGGTCGCCGCCAGCACATCGCCGAACTTGCCGAATTCGGTCTTGACGGCGCCCAGCACCTGCCACACTTCCGACGAACGTTTCTCCATGGCCAGCGTGCGGAAACCCATCTGCAAACTATTGAGCAAGGCCGACAAAGTCGATGGGCCGGCAATGCTGACGCGGTGCGTGCGTTGCAGGTCATCTTGCAGACCAGGACGGCGCATGATTTCCGCATACAAGCCTTCGGTCGGCAGGAACAGGATGGCGAAATCGGTCGTCAACGGCGGCGACAGATATTTTTCGGCGATGCTCCTGGCTGCAACCCGCACAGCACGCTCCAGCTCACGGCCGGCCTGCGCCACACCTTCCGCATCGGCGCGCTCGGCGGCATCGGCCAGGCGCTCATACTGCTCCTTCGGAAACTTGGCATCGATCGGCATCCAGACCGGCGCGCCGCCCTCAGCGCTACCCGGCAGCCTGAGCGCAAACTCGACACGCTCGCCGGTATGCGGCACAGTTTCGACATTCCTGGCGTACTGCTCGGGCGTGAGCATTTGTTCCAGCAGCATTTCCAGTTGAACTTCGCCCCAGGTGCCACGTGTCTTGACATTGGTCAGCACACGCTTGAGGTCGCCCACGCCGATGGCCAGTTGCTGCATTTCACCCAGGCCCCGATGGACCTTGTCCAGACGATCCGACACCAGCCTGAAGGATTCCCCCAGGCGCTGCTCCAGCGTGGCGTGCAGTTTTTCATCGACGGTCTTGCGCATCTCTTCGAGACGATTGCCATTGTCGCATTGCAGATCCCTGATTCTGGCTTCCAGCGTGGCGCGTACTTCAGCCATGCGCTGCGCATTCGATTCGGTCAGCGCCGACAGCGTCTGATGCAGCGTATCGCTGAAACGCTTGAACGACGCCGCCTGCTCTTCGCGGCCGGCCTGCGCCTGCAGATTCATGGTCCGGCGCATGCCATCGAGTTGCTGCGCATTGCTTTCATTGAACTTGACCAGCTGCTGGGCGAAGCTGTCGATCTGCTGATTCTGCAAGGTCGCGACGCTGCTCATCTGCGCCGCCAGCGTCTGTTGCAAGCGGCTGAAATTGCTGCCAAGCTCCTGGCGCGTGTCGCGTGCGCCGGATTGCATCTGCCCGCACAGTTCGCGCACGTGACGTTCGGCAAGATCAGTCTGGTAACGTTGCAGTTCGCCTTTGAGTTGCTGTAGGGACAAGTCGATATCGACACCACTGCGCCCACGCAGCAGAATCAGCACCTGCAGGACAATGCCGACGGCAATCAGGAAAAGGAAGATCAGTTCAGTCTGGGTCATGGGTAACTTGTTTTGTCTTGGCCTGGGGCGTGCCATTCTAAGAGCCTTGACCCTTCGGGATCAATCCGATCCAGCACACCGGGAGACTGAACGCCTGGAGTCTGCCTCGTTTATAATCACCTATTCCTGCTTTCAAACCGCATCGCGACCAATTTCATGGGCACCATTTCCATCAAAACCGCCGAAGACATCGCGGGCATGCGCACAGCTGGCAAGCTTGCGGCGGAAGTGCTCGACTACATCGGCCCCTTCGTCAAGGCCGGCACCACCACCGGTGAACTGGACCGCCTGTGCCACGCCTACATGACCGACGTGCAGGGCAGCATTCCGGCGCCGCTGAATTACTGCCCGCCCGGCTACACGCCGTATCCGAAGGCCATCTGCACTTCTCTCAACGATGTCGTCTGCCACGGCATTCCGGGCGACAAGGTCATGAAGAACGGTGACGTGCTGAATATTGATGTGACCATCATCAAAAACGGTTACCACGGCGATACCAGCCGTATGTTCTACATCGGCGAACCGTCGATCATGGCGCGCCGCCTGACCGAGATCACTTATGAATGCATGTGGCTCGGCATTGCCAGAGTCAAACCCGGCGCCCACCTGGGCGATATCGGCCATATCATCCAGCAGCATGCGGAACAAGCCGGCTACAGCGTGGTGCGCGAATTCTGCGGCCACGGCATCGGCAAGGTTTTCCACGAAGAACCGCAAGTCCTGCATTACGGACGCCCCGGCACGCTGGATCAGCTGGAAGCAGGCATGATCTTCACCGTCGAGCCGATGATCAACGCCGGACGCCGCGAGATTCGCGAAATGGGCGATGGCTGGACCATCAAAACCAGGGATCGCAGCCTGTCGGCGCAATGGGAACATACCGTGCTGGTCACCGAAACCGGCTTCGAAATCCTGACCGTTTCACCGGGCATGCCCACCCCGCCCGCCTGCGTCGGACCCGCCCGACAAACCGCTGCCGCCTGATTATTGTTTGCGACGCTCCATGTCAACGCCGGCCCTCGCCCTGAAACGACGGTTGCAGGCAGCGCATCAGCAAACCATCCAGGCTTTTCAGGCCGACTGCAAGACCCGGCATCTGCTGGCACGGCTGCGCCACCATGTCGATACCGCCCTGACGGAAGCCTGGAAAAAATCCGGTCTGCCGCGCGGGACCGCCCTGGCAGCGGTCGGCGGTTACGGTCGCGGTGAACTGTTCCCGCACTCTGACGTCGACGTGCTGATCCTGCTCGATCGAACGCCCGACAAAACCATGCGGGAAAAGCTGGAATCGCTGATGCAGCTATTCTGGGACATCGGCCTGGAAATCGGCCATAGCATCCGCACCGTCGAAGAATGCCTGACCGAATCGGCAGCCGATATTACCGTGCAGACCAGCCTGCTGGAAGCGCGTCTGGTGACCGGCAACGCAGCGCTGTTCCGCCTGCTGCAAGCGCAGTGCCGCAACGCCATGGACCCGCGCGCCTTTTTCCAGGCCAAAATCCTGGAAATGCGGCAGCGCCACATCAAATACGCAGACACGCCTTACAGGCTGGAGCCGAACTGTAAGGAAAGTCCGGGCGGCCTGCGCGATCTGCAAGTGATTCTGTGGGTCGCCAAAGCGGCGGGCCTGGGCGATTCCTGGAACAGGCTGGCGCGGCGCGGACTGCTCACCGCCACCGAAGCGCGCCAGCTCACCCGGAAAGAACGCGTATTCAAAGATATCCGCGTCCGCCTGCACCTGCTCACCAACCGGCGCGAAGACCGTCTGCTGTTCGACATCCAGACACCGATCGCCGAGAACCTCGGCTTCAAGAGCAGCGCCACACGCCGCGCCAGCGAATACCTGATGCAACGGTATTACCGGGCCGCCAAGACAGTCACACAGCTCAACACGATTTTGCTGCAAAACATCGAAGCGCAACTGTTCCCACAGGAGCTGGTGCCGCAAAAAATCAACGAGCGCTTCAACGAACTCAACGGTTTCCTCGACCTTGCGCACGATAAGGTCTTTGAAGAAGCACCGTCCGCCATGCTGGAAGTATTTCTGATTCTGGCCCGGCGCCAAGAACTCGAAGACATGTCGGCGCGGACCATGCGCGCGCTGTGGCATGCGCGCTTCAGGATCGACGATGCCTTCCGCACCGATCCCGCCAATCGCGCCCTGTTCATGCAAATTCTGCAAAACGGACACGGCATCACGCATGCGCTGCGCAACATGAACCAGACCGGCGTGCTAGGCTGCTACCTGCCGAATTTCCGCCGCATCGTCGGACAGATGCAGCACGATCTGTTCCACGTCTATACCGTCGACCAGCATATCCTGATGGTGGTGCGCAACCTGCGCCGCTTCACGATGAGCGAGCATGCGCACGAATATCCATACTGTAGCCAGCTGATGGCCAACTTCACGCAGCCATGGCTCCTGTACGTTGCCGCGCTGTTTCATGACATCGCCAAAGGCCGCGGCGGCGACCACTCCCGACTGGGCATGGCCGATGCGCGCCGGTTCTGCGAGCAGCATGGCATGTCGAAAGGCGACACCGCACTGGTGGTATTTCTGGTCGAACACCACCTGACCATGTCGCGCGTGGCACAAAAGCAGGACCTGTCGGATCCCGACGTCATCCTGCAATTCGCCGGCACGGTCAAAGACGAGCGCCGCCTGACCGCGCTTTACCTGCTGACCGTCGCCGACATTCGCGGCACCAGCCCGAAGGTGTGGAACACCTGGAAAGACAAACTGCTGGCAGACCTGTATCGCATGACCCTGCGCGTACTCGGCGGCGAAACGCCCTCCGCCGACCGTGAACTGAAGAACACGCAGCAGGAAGCCATCGCGACCCTGCGTCTCTACGACTTGCCGGCCGGCGCACACGAACGACTCTGGTCGCAGCTCGACGTCGCCTACTTCCTGCGTCTGGACGCTGCCGACATCGCCTGGCAGACGTGCTCATTCCACGACAGGGTCGACAGTACCGTACCGCTGGTCAAGTGCCGCCCGGCGCCCATCGGCGAAAGCGTGCAGGTCGCCGTCTACACGCCGGACCGGCCCGATCTGTTCGCCCGGATCTGTAGCTATTTCGACGCAAAAAACTTCAGCATTCTCGACGCCAAGATTCACACGACCAGACACGACTATGCACTCGATGCCTTCCTGATCGACACACCGGCATGCGCCGGGAATGACGCCGACATCATGCCTCTGATCGAACACGAACTGGTCCAGCTGCTGCAATCGGACAGTCCGCTGCCGGCGCCGGCCAGAGGACGCCTGTCGCGGCTGTCGCGCGCCTTCCCGATCAAACCTTCGGTGGATTTGCGTCCCGACGAGCGCGGCCAGTACCATCTGCTGTCGATATCGGCCAATGACCGCAACGGCCTGCTGTATGCGATCGCCAGCATTCTGGCTAAGCACCGGATCAACCTGCACACCGCCAAGATCATGACCCTGGGCGAGCGCGTGGAAGATGTTTTTTTGATCGACGGTGCCGCGCTCCATCATCCGCGCCATCAGATCCGGCTGGAAACCGATCTGCTCGCAGCGCTGCGTACCTAGCCGTTACCCATCATGACTGAGCCAGTACGCCTTTCCAAACGCTTGTCCGAACTCAAGCTTTGCTCACGCCGCGAAGCAGACGAGTGGATAGCGAAAGGGTGGATCCGCGTCGATGGCAAAGTGGTCTCCGTGCTGGGCAGCAAAATACTGCCTCACCAGCGCATCAGCATCGAGCGCCAGGCGGCGGCGGAGCAGTCCAGACGCGTCACCATCCTCATCAACAAGCCGGTCGGCTATGTTAGCGGCCAAGCCGAAGACGGCTACCGGCCAGCCGTGGCGCTGGTGGACGCAAGCACACGCTGGAAAGAAGATCAGGTCGACACGCCATTCCATCCAGCGCAGTTACGCAGTCTGGCGCCGGCCGGACGGCTCGACATCGACTCGGTCGGTCTGCTGGTGCTGACGCAGGATGGACGCATCGCCAAGCAACTCATCGGCGCAGACTCCAGCATCGACAAAGAATACCTGGTGCGCGTACAGTACACCAAACCCGGCAGGCTTCCCGACAGCGACCTGAAGCGCCTCAACCACGGCCTCTCGCTGGATGGCAAGGCGCTCAGGCCAGCCAGGGTGCGCTGGCAGAACGACGACCAGCTCAGCTTCACGCTGAAGGAAGGAAAGAAGCGCCAGATCCGCCGCATGTGCGCACTGGTCGGACTGAAAGTCATCGGCCTCAAACGGGTGCGCATCGGCGGTGTCAAACTGGGCGATCTGCCACCCGGACAATGGCGCTATCTACGTCAGAATGAACAGTTCTAGAAACCATCCCTTTCAAGGTATTCGCGCAACATGCGGGCGTCGGATGATGCGGGAAGATCCTGTCACCACAGCCCGATATGCCTATTGTGCAGCAGATTGGTCGGAAGATAGTTGTCCCAACCATTCGCCACCGCCATCTGTTTGAGCTGGGCAAGCGTGTCGATGCCTAATTTGTTGAAGACTGAATTCTGCCTGCTGGCAATCGTACCCGGTGAGACTCCTGACAAGCGCGCCATTTCCTTGACCGAATAACCGTGCATCACGAAATAGACGAAATCCCATTCTTTTTTTGACAGAGTATCGTTCGGCGCGCCAAAAATAATCCCCCCTGCATCTATCCTGTCCCTGTCGAGTCGCAGGTTCAGCGCCGGGTAACCATGGAGAATCGTGCCGATCACTTCATCATTTTCGTTGAAGAATGGGTGTTTTTCGAAAAAATAGGCTGATAACACCTGGTCTTTCCCAAATGGATGAATTTCCAGAGACTGTTTCATCTCTTTAGTGACTTCAACCAGGCGATCTTGCGCCTGAAACTCTTTCGCGAATTCAGCTATCGGATGAGGCAGCTCGTCCTCCAATAAGCCTTCAATTTCAAAGTCAGGCGGCAATCTTAACATTTCCCGAGAAGCCCGGCTTGCATACAAGCAACGAGAATTCGTATCTTTGGCCGTCCATATTCCTCCTGGGAATTTCTCCGCAAAATGGATAAACTGCTGTAATGGCTCCATGATTCTCTCCTTTGAAGATCAAGGCCGGATAAGGGGCGATTTTGAGAATACAAGCTCCGTTTTTATGCGTATATAAGAAAAGTCTGAAAAGCGCACCCGCCCTTCAGTGGAAAAACGGCAAGCGCCAACTCAACATCAGCCTGCAATTCATCTCAGCGTCTTGGAAATGGCTGGTGCGACGCCGGATCCTGACATGACATGGTTGATCAGCGCACGCACGGCGGGAATGATTTCGCTGGCGCTCAGGCCGACCGGGCCGATGCCGAGATCGACCAGTCGATCAGCCGCTTTGCCATGCAGCCAGACCGCGGCCAGTGCGGCCTGCATCACCGGCCGCCCCTGCGCCAGCAAGGCCCCGCACAGGCCGGACAGGACATCGCCGGCGCCGGCAGTCGATAGCGCCGGGTTACCGGTGGTGTTGATCACGATCTCGCCATCGGGCAGGGCGATGACGGTGCCGGCGCCTTTGAGGATGGCGATGACCTTGAAATGCCGCGCCAGCAGACGCGCGGCTTGCAGCCGGTCATGCTGGATGTTGGCGCTGGAGGCACCGAGCAAGCGGGCTGCTTCCAGCGGATGCGGGGTGATGATGCTGGTGTGAGGAGGACGGTGTTGCAGCCTGTGCTGCAAATTAGGGGTGGTAGCGATGAGGTTCAGCGCATCGGCATCGATGACGATGCATCCCTGCGTATTCAGGGCGCGCGCGAGCACATCGCGGGCATGGTGTGAGGTGCCCAGGCCGGGGCCTGCGACCACGGTGGCGGCACCGAATTCGGTCCGGTCAGCCTGGCGTATCATCAATTCCGGATACCGGCTGTCATAGGC
>JBAPMF010000047.1:0-10903 GCA_049278475.1 Herbaspirillum sp.
ATATTGGCCAATCCCATGACAGAAAAAATCGCTGGTACGGTGAGATACTCGATCTGTAACAGAATGCCGACGCCGATCGCTACCGTCATCACATAGGCGATATCGATTTGCAGCACGCGGCGCGGACGCGTTTCGATGAAGCCGATGCTGCGATGGTATTCACGCTGGGCGTTGGTGAAAAGATAGGCGGCGAAGGCAATGCCGAGCAGGACCGGGTGTGCATCGATGCCGGTGAGGCCGGTGATGATCGCGCTGCCGACGCCCAGCAGCAGCGCCAGGACGATGCTCAGTTGCCATTGAAAGCGCAGCAGCAGGGTAGCCAGTCGTGTTCGCTCGTCCGGTGATTTGCCGGGAGCGATGGTGGTCAGGGGGTTGGTGATCAGCGCTTCGATCACCATGGCAGCGAAGATGCCGGCAGTATACAGTTGTGCGTAGACGCCGTAAGACTCTTTGGTGGCCAGGCGTATCAACACCAGACCCAGCGCGAAGTTCAGACCGCTCAACAGAATCTGGTCGATGAGCGAGGCCAGCGAGTGCGTCAGCAGCCTGCTGCTGCCGGCATCGCTTACTTCCGTTGCCGGCCGCTCAGCCATTTGCGTAGACGGCGCCATAGTTTCCTGCCGTTGCCCTCGAGCTGGTCCAGCGCATCCTGTTCCTCGAATTCGTTATAAACCACGCCGATGATGCGCGCGCCGGCGGTCTGCATTTGTGCCTGCGTCCGGCGCAGCTGGTCCAGGCGGGAGTGGTGCCGGCGCGTCACCAGCAGGCATATGCCGACTTGCCGGGCAATGATTTGCGCATCTGATGAGGTTTGCGCCGATGGTGTGTCGATGATGAAGGTGTCGAAGTCATCGGTCAACTGTTGTATCAGCTTGCCGAGAGTGGGCCGGAGCAGAATTTCCAGCGGGTTGGGCGGTCGGGGACCGGCATTCAGGATGCGCAGGTGCGGAAAACCTTGCGCCAGGATGCCGCTAGAAATGGCAGTGCGTCCCGCCAGCATGGTTGACAAGCCGGTTTTGTTTTCAAGCTTGAACAGCAGATGCTGTACGGGAAAACGCATGTCGGCGTCGATCAGGAGCGTGCGTTTTTCCATTTGCGAGAACGCCAGCGCCAGACTCGCAGCCAGGTAGCTCTTGCCTTCGCCATCACCGGGACTGACGATGGCGATAGCGATTTTTTCTTGATCGGGGAGGCGCATCGACAGTTCGGCGCGGATCTGGCGGATCGCTTCGGCTTCCTGACCGAACGGCGCCAGCGCGATGCCCAGCGAGTCGTCCAGGCCGGCGACCGGCGCCAGCGCGGTGGCGTAGTTGAACTGTCTGGACAGCGCTTCCTGCACGTTCTGTTCGGTGAGCAGACCGAGGTGTACGGCAGCTTCGCCGAAGCGGATGCTGACGACGTTTTGCAGCTCGACGACGCGCGCGACCTGGTCTTCGGTCAGCAGGCCAGCCGCCAGGAAGCGGGCGCCTATTCTGTCGGCGGCATCGGGCGCTTGGGTTGCCGTTGTCATGGTCATTGCAGTTTCAGCGGATCCCGATGCGGCCGATTAGCGGGAGAGGGAAGCCCCGTACTAGGTCATCTTCGCAGCGCACGCGGCGTTGGCTGAGTTCGCACAGCAGTGCAAGGCAGAAACCCAGCGCCAGGCCGACCGGGATACTGGCGGCAATGTTTTGCAGCAGCAGCGGCCTGGAGTGGACGCTAGGCGTTTCGGCGACGCGCAGCACCGTCAGGCCAAAGGTATCGATATTGCTGGCCATCAGGATTTCATCATATTTCGCCAGCGCGGCGGCGTAGACATGTTCAACGCTGGCGAGCTGACGTTGATAAGAGATAATGGTGTCGCGATGCTGCTTTTGCTCCAGTAGTCTGGCGTGCTGGGCGTCGACTTGCTGCTTCAGGGCTTTTTCCTGTATGGTCAAGCGGCGCGCGTCGATTTGTCGAGCTTTCAGCGAAGCGCGCGCTTCGCGCGTAATGCGCGCATCGATGCCGTCGCGTTCGCTGGTAAGTGCCAAGGTTTTCGGATGGCGCGGACCAAGCACCTCCTGGATGTCGGCCAGACGCTTGTTGACGTCACTCAGCTTGGACTTCAGGTCGTTGATATTCGGAAGCTGCGCGATTTCAGGCAGTTCGTCGATGCGCACGCCGTTGCGCAGCAGGCTGTCGGTGACATTCTTGTGCGCCTGTGCTTCCTGCTGCCGGTTCTGGACGTCGATCAGGGATGCCATCAGGTTGCCGAGCTGATGCGATTGCAGATCATTGTGTTCATTCGGGTCGAGGATGCCGACTTCCTGTTGGTATTGAGTCAGTTTTTCCTGGATTGCATCGGCTTCCTTGCGCAAATGCTCGAGCTGGACACTGTATTGTTCGCGGCGCGCCCGGGCCGCATCCGAGGATATCTGCTGGTTCAGATCGATATAGGCGCGCACGATGGCATTGGTCAGAGCGCGTGCCTGCCCGGGTGTGGCGGCGGCATATTCGACTTCGATCACGTGGCTGGCGCGGCGTGTTATCACGTTGGTGTTATCGTTGATGTGCTGGATCAATAGTGAGCGCGCGCGTGCCCGGCCGTGACGTTCGACGGATTCCCGGTAGGAGGGCGCGCGCTCCAGGTCGAGCGTATCGATGACTTTTTCAGCGAGCGCCCGGCTCTTGAGCATATTGAGCTGGGTTTGCATATAGCTCTCGTCGAGTATCGGTGAGAACAGGCGGCCGTTGATCGGATCGTTGCCTTTGTAGTCGAGAAACACATCTGACGATGCCGTATAAGTCTTGGGTAGCAACAGGGTCACGACGATTGTCAGCGCCATGCTTGCCAGCAGCGTCGTGCATATGATGCCGCGCCGCGCCGCGATTATCGAGGTGAGCTGTTTGGACGATAAACCGGTTTCAGGAGTACGCAGGTTCACGTGATGGCCGTTCGATCAGAATAGACTTTCATTGACATATACGACGTCGCCGGGCAACACCGGATCTGTCAATTTCGCCTTCATCTCCCGCACGCCTTGCGCAGGCACTTCCCGGTTGATGTAAATGCGCCGCTGAGAGGCGCGTTGCGTCATGCCGCCGCCCAACGCGATGGCGCGCATGACGTTCATGTCCGGTTCTATGGGGTAGGAACCGGGACGGTGGACCTCGCCGTGGATATAAAAGAGTTTTTTCCTGTTGACGTAGACGACGTCGCCGCTGTTCAGTTCGACATCGAGCGGGTGGCGTTCGGTGGCATGGGTTTCTCCCAGCAAAATGGGAATACGGGCATCGCTTTCAGTGTCGTTCTGGCCGGTTTTGCGGCGTAACAGCGTCACGCTCTGATCCGCCTGGGCGGTCAGACCGCCTGCAGTCGCCAGCAATTCCAGCACGCTCAGATGGCCTGGGATTGGATAACGGCCCGGACGGCTGACTTCGCCGAGTACCGACACCATCTGGCTGCGTAACTGCACGGCTTCGACCGATACTTCCGGATCGCGCAGATACTGGCCTGCGCGCAGGGCGTCAGCAACCCTGGCGGCGATTTCGCTGGTACTGAGACCGGTGACATCGAGGCCGCCGATCAGCGGCAGCGTCAGGATACCCTTGTCATTGACGCCGACTTCCGCCGATAGATCACGCTGGCCGAACACCGTCACGCGCAGGACATCACCGGGACCTACGCGCGCATTGGTGACTGCCGATGCAGGCAGCGCCGGCATTGGCAGCACGCCCGGCAAAGCGGAAGTGATCTCGTTGGCCGCAGCGGTCGCCACCTGTGCGCGGATAGGGAAATTCACCAGGGTTGCGGCAAGCATGGCGGCAACAGTAAAAGAGGAAAGGAAAAATCGGCGCAAATGTCACTCCCGAGGCTAATGACAAAATAATTGCGGTTTTATTGTGCGATTTTTCTTGATTTTAAGCAAAGAACATGAATGTTACATTGTTTTTGTTGAGATGGAGATGAACATGCATAGAAAGATATCTCGACATGCATCGATTTTTATCAGGACATTGAATTGATTTAAAATCAACAGGATAGTGAGCAATCCTCAGTGTTATCCACAGACTTTCCCCCAGTTTTTGTGAGCAACTTTTCCTTGTGGACAACAGATCCGATGAAAAGCGTTGCGGCCAATAATTTGCGCAGCGCAGTCTGTCAGATTTTCTGCACGCATCAGGTATGATGGGTTGCAAAAACCGGATACTATCCGTTGTTGCTGTATGGTATGACGATTTTCACGCTATTTTTCCACGCTGCTCCCGGAACGCGAACCCGTAACAGGGCTATCGCTGGCATCAGTCTGTCGATCCTGATGCATGCGCTGCTGTTTTTTGTGTTGCGGTCCGCATTGCAGCAAGTCCATGTACAGGCGGATTCCTCGCATGAACCGCTCGAGGTGGTTTTCGTCCAGCCTCGACCAGTACCGCCGCCGCCTCCTGTCGTCAGGCGAGCCGGAAAACCTGAGCCGCCGCCGCCGCGTATACCATCACCATCGCGTCTGAAGCCTTCTCCGGCAGCAGTGCCGCCGGAAATGGACATCTCCACTATGCTCGATGCCGCGCGTGAGCGGCGTCGCGCCGCCGAAGATGCTGCCGCGCGCGAGAACGCGCAGGCGCGCGGACTGTCTGCCAATGAGATTGCGCGTGCCAATATGGCTTTGCAGGGGCGCCAGGCCAGCGGCATGTTTGAGATCATCAGCAAGGGGCCGCGGGTGGCGCAATATGTCTTCCGCGGCTGGACCACCGATGCGCGCCATAGCCAGCGTCAGACGATTACGGTTGACGCCGGTCCCGGCGGCGACGTGGAAAAGGCCATCATCGACAGCATGATCACGTTGATCCGGAAATATTATTCCGGTGACTTCAACTGGGATTCCCGACGGCTCGGGCGCATGGTGTCACTATCGGCGCGTCAGGAGGATACGGCAGGTTTGCGGGCATTCCTGCTGCGCGAATTTTTCGATTGAGGGGACAGGTTTTCAAAGCCCGGGGCAGTCTTCGCGACGCAGGTGAGGGAATAGAATCACGTCGCGGATGTTGGCTGCGTCGGTAATCAGCATCATCAGGCGGTCGATACCGATGCCGCAACCACCGGCCGGCGGCATGCCGTATTCGAGCGCGCGGATGTAATCGGCGTCGTAGTACATGGCTTCATCATCGCCGGCGTCTTTGGCGGTGACTTGCGCCCGGAAGCGCGCGGCTTGATCTTCAGCGTCGTTCAGTTCCGAGAAACCATTGGCGATTTCACGGCCTGTGATGAACAGTTCAAATCGTTCGGTGATGCCGGGCGCGGTATTGGAAGCGCGCGCCAGCGGCGAAATTTCGACCGGATAATCGATGATGTAGGTTGGTTCCCACAATTGCGTTTCGGCGGTTTCTTCAAACAGCGCGAGCTGCAATGCGCCGATGCCGGCATGGCGCAGCGGCGCCTGTTCAGTCTTGACGCCGAACTTCCTGAGCGTCGCGCGCAAAAAGTCGATATCCTGCAATTGCGCGTCGGTATATTCCGGTGCGTACTTCTTGATCGCGCCGGTGATGGTCAGACGCTGGAATGGCTTCGACAGATCCAGTGCGCGGCCCTGATAGGTCAGCGTCGCCGTGCCGTGCGCATCGACGGCGGCCTGGCGGATCACCTGTTCGGTGAAACTCATCAGCCATTGATAGTCGACATAGGCTGCATAGAATTCCATCATCGTGAATTCAGGATTATGGCGCGGCGAAACGCCTTCGTTGCGGAAGTTACGGTTGATTTCGAACACGCGTTCGAAGCCGCCGACGAGCAGGCGCTTCAGGTAGAGTTCCGGCGCGATACGCAGGAACATCTGCATGTCCAGCGCATTGTGATGTGTGATGAAAGGCCTGGCTGCGGCGCCGCCAGGGATGCTGTGCAGCATCGGCGTCTCGACTTCCATGAAGTCATTTTTTTCCATGAAGCGGCGAATCGATGACATCGCGGCGGTACGTGCCTTGAAGGTGCGGCGCGTGTCTTCGCTCATGATCAGATCGACGTAGCGCTGACGATATCTGGTTTCCTGGTCTGACAGACCGTGGAATTTGTCCGGCAGCGGACGCAGCGACTTGGTGATCAGGCGCAGGCCGCTGACTTTGACCGACAGTTCGCCGGTCCTGGTTTTGAACAGCGTGCCTTCGACGCCGAGAATATCGCCCAGGTCGTAATGCCTGAAGGCGTCGTGCGCGGCTGCGCCGGTTACGTCGTTGCTGATGTAGAGCTGCATGCGGCCATCGGCGCGTGCGCCGGAAGCATCCTGTAGCGTGGCGAACGAGGCTTTGCCCATCACGCGCTTTAACATCATGCGGCCGGCAATCGAGACCTTGACTGGATCGGCTTCCAGCGCGTCATTGTCGAGCGCGTCGTATCGCGCATGCAGATCAGCGGCCTTGTTTTCCGGGCGGAAGTCGTTTGGGAAGGCGACGCTTTGTGCGCGGATCGCGCTGAGTCTGGCGCGGCGTTCGGCGATGATGGCGTTTTCATCTGTAGGCAGTGTTGCCTGTTGCGTGGCCTTGTCGTTCTGTGCGGTCATGATGTCGGGAATGCGTGAGTAAAAACGGGCGCTTCAGATATGCTGATCAGACGCCTTGCTTCAGCGAGGCGGCGATGAAGCCGTCCAGCTCGCCGTCCAGCACAGCCCTAGTGTTGCCGGTTTCGAAGTTGGTGCGCAGATCCTTGATGCGCGACTGGTCCAGCACATAAGAGCGAATCTGGTGGCCCCAGCCGACATCGGTCTTGGTGTCTTCCAGCTTTTGCTGCTCGCTCATGCGTTTGCGCAGTTCCAGTTCGAACAGTTTCGCCTTCAGCATTTCCCACGCTTCAGCGCGGTTGCGATGCTGACTGCGGTCGTTCTGGCATTGCACGACGATGCCGGTCGGCGCATGCGTCAGGCGCACGGCGGAATCGGTTTTATTGATGTGCTGGCCGCCGGCGCCGGAAGCGCGATAGGTATCCACGCGCACATCGGCCGGATTGATGTCGATATCGATCGAATCATCGACTTCCGGGTACACGAACAGGCTGGAGAACGAGGTATGGCGGCCATTGGCGGAGTCGAACGGCGACTTGCGCACCAGGCGATGCACGCCGGTCTCGGTGCGCAGAAAACCATAGGCGTATTCGCCCTCGACCTTGATGGTAGCGGTCTTGATGCCGGCGACTTCACCGTCGGACTGTTCCAGGATTTCCGCCTTGAAGCCCTTGCGTTCGCAGTAGCGCAGATACTGGCGCAGCAGCATGGATGCCCAGTCCTGCGCCTCGGTGCCGCCGGCGCCGGCCTGGATGTCGATGAAGCAGTTGTTCGGATCCATGGGATGACTGAACATGCGGCGGAATTCCATGCCTTCGACCAGTCCCTTCAGGGTAGCCGCGTCGGCTTCGATGGCGATGAGTGCGTCTTCGTCCTGTTCTTCGCGCGCCATCGTGAACAGATCGCGCGCATCATCGAGATCGCCATTGATCCTGATCAGCGTATGGACGATGTTTTCGAGGGATTTCTTTTCTTTGCCGAGATCTTGCGCGCGTTTGGGATCGTTCCAGACTGCGGGATCTTCCAGTTCGCCGTTGACCTGCTCGAGTTTCTCCGACTTCGCGTCGAAGTCAAAGATACCTCCGTAATTCCGCCGCACGCACCGTCAGGTCGTCCAGCAGGGATTGGAGGGAATTGAGGCGTTCTGCTTCCATGATGATTTCTTTGACGATCAAACCGCGCATTATACAAGACTGAAGATGCTGTTTCTTTGCCGCAAAGCGGTCATATTGTACGATGAGCAAGTATCACGTCGTATTTGTCAGCTCGTTATCAGACCGTCATTAAAAAGGAGACGCCATGAAATCCGCTAGAACCAACCCCGAAATTCAGTCCAGGCGCCGCGATCTGCTCAAGGCATTCGCCGGCGCGCCGCTGTTGCCGTTGACATTGACCGTGTCCGGTCTGCTGCCTGCCCGCGCTGCTGCCTCCAGCCGCAAAGGTTTTACGGCGGCGACCTTCAGTCATATGCCGGCGCCGTCGCTGGAGAACCCGGCTGCGATGGCCGCTACGACCGTGCAATCGCATCTGGAGGTGATTTTTAGCGACGGTGCGAGGCAAAGCTATGCGCTGGCCTACCAGCCGTTCTTCATGACCGGCGACATGGTGCCGGACGGCAGGGGCGGTAGGATACTGGCCGGCGGCTGCTACGACATCGACAACCAGCCCGTCATCGATCGTTCGCTGCCGGGTAAGGAGCGTCACTTTTTTTCGAATTGTCCGGACGGATCTTCCTTGCTGACCCTGAAAGGCGCGCAAGTCGCCGGCGTCAACGGCAATACCGTGTTTGCCGTGGTGCAGTTCGAAAACACCACGCGCGATCAGCAGCAGGCTGATATGGAGCGCCGCCTGCCGGCGCCGGTCGCCGTGTTGACGCTAGATCAGGATCCGCAAACCGGCCAGCTCATGCTGGTGAAGTACCACAATGTCGATACCTCTGCGGTCAACGGATTATGGGTCATCTGCGGCGCCAGTTTGTCGCCGTGGAATACCCATCTGTCGAGCGAAGAGTACGAGCCGGATGCTGCTGCCATCGCGAGCAACGTGCAATTCCAGGCCTTTAGCAAGAACCTGTTCGGCGATGCTGCCAAGGCCAACCCCTATCATTACGGCCATCTTCCTGAAATTACCGTCCACGCTGACGGCAGCGGTAGTGTGGTCAAGCATTACTGCCTGGGCCGCATTTCGCATGAACTGGTGCAGGTCATGCCGGACCGCAGGACCGTGCTGATGGGCGACGATGCCACCAATGGCGGCTTGTTCATATTCATCGCCGACCGCGCGGCGGATCTGTCGGCCGGCACGCTGTACGTCGCCAGGTGGTTTCAGACCTCGGGCGTCGGTCCGGGCGCCGGCACACTGAAATGGATCAGACTGGGCCATGCGACCAGTACGCAAATCAAGGCGCTGGCCGACCAGCTCAAGGCGTCCGACATCATGGACGTCAAAACCAGCGATCCGCAGGACGCGTCCTACACGAAGATTCCCTTCGACGGCAAAACTAACTGGATCAGGCTCCATCCCGGCATGGAGCAGGCCGCCGCTTTCCTCGAAACCCACCGCTACGCCGCGCTCATGGGCGGTAGTCTCGGTTTCACCAAGATGGAAGGCACGACCGTCAATGCCAAAGACAAGATCGCCTATTCAGCCATGTCCTATGTGCAGACTTCGATGTTGGATGGTTCCGGCGGCATCGAGGTACAAGGTCCGAAGGCCGGCGCCATCTACGCGCTGAACATGAAGGGCGGCCAGCGCGACCTGTCCGGCGCTGTCATCGACAGCGACTGGGTGCCGGTCGACATGGCGCCGCCGGCAGCCCTGATCGGCGAGGATCTGAAGCAGCCCGATGCGCTCGGCAATCTGGCCAACGCCGAGCAGATCGCCAACCCGGACAATATCAAATTCTCGGAAAAACTGCGCACGCTCTTCATCGGCGAAGACAGCGACATGCACGTCAACAATTTCCTGTGGGCCTATCACGTCGACAGTGGGCGGCTCTCACGCATTTTGTCCTGCCCTGCGGGCGCGGAGTCAACCGGTCTGCATGCGGTTGACGAGATCAATGGCTGGACCTATATCATGAGCAACTTTCAGCACGCCGGCGACTGGGAAAAGCCGCTGCACGACAAGGTCAAGGAACGGCTCGATCCGCTGGTGCGCGCCAATTACAGGGACCGCTTCGGCGCCATGGTTGGTTACCTCACGGGCGTGCAATTGCCGGCATGAGGCTGTTAGAACCCGTTGACGATCTCCTGCGGGGCCGTCCAGTCGCTTTTTCAGGCGGTCTGCTGCGTTGCCAATCCTCGCCGGGCCACCAGCCCGCCTGCGGTTTGCGCCTTGCATCCCATCCTGAAAAAACAACCGGACGACTCCCGATGAAATCGTCAACAGGTTCTTATGCCGCGCGCAACCGGATTGCCGTGCGTGCGGCGGTCGGCTAGCATAGCGGCTTTGCGTATCGCGCCCGCTTTCATTTCATGTCTCCCGACGAATATTGCCAGCAAAAAGCTGCTCGAAGCGGCACCAGCTTTTACTATAGTTTTCTGTTTCTGCCGCCCGAACGCCGCCGCGCCATCACCGCGCTGTACGCCTTTTGCCGCGAAGTGGACGATATCGTCGATGACACTGAAGACGCCGGTGTGGCGCGTGCCGGATTGATATGGTGGCGCAAGGAAATTGCCGCCATGTTCGACGGCATCCCGAGCCATCCGGTGACGCAGGCGCTGCGACCGCACGTGGCGGCCTATGCTCTCAAAGGCGAGCATCTGCACGCCATCATCGACGGCATGGAGATGGATCTGGACCAGACCCGTTACCTCGATTTTCCCGGTTTGCAGCGCTATTGCTGGCACGTCGCCGGCGTCGTGGGGATATTGTCGGCAAGCATCTTCGGCGTCACTCAGGACGGCACGCTGCGGTTCGCGGAAAAACTCGGTCTCGCCTTTCAGTTGACCAACATTATCCGCGACGTCGGCGAAGACGGGCGCAAAGGCCGTATTTATCTGCCGGTCGATGAATTGCAGCGATTCAAGGTGAGCGCCGCCGACATCCTCGCTGCGCGTCACAACGAAAACTTCGAGAAGCTGATGCGCTTCCAGGCGGAACGCGCCCAGCGTCTGTATGACGAAGCCTTCGCGTTGCTCCCCAGACAGGATCGTCGCGCTCAGCGCCCCGGCCTGATGATGGCGGCGATTTACCGCACCTTGCTCGATGAAATCGGGCGCGACGGTTTCCATGTGCTGAACCGGCGCATCGCGCTGACGCCGATACGCAAACTGTGGCTGGCCTGGAAAACCCATCTCCGTGGCTGAGAACCTCGATCACATTGCCGTCATCGGCGGCGGCTGGGCCGCCTGCGCCGCAGCCGTCACACTGGCGCAAGCCGGGCGGCGCGTCAG
>JBAPMF010000048.1:0-1655 GCA_049278475.1 Herbaspirillum sp.
GTTCCTTTTCCCGGTCGATCCTGTTATCACGTAACAGAATGCGCTGCATGATGCCGTAGACATCACCCGGACCGGCAATCTGCTTCTTGTCTTTATCGGTGAGTCTGATTTCCATGGCGCAGGGAACTCTCAATAAGAACAGGCGGCCAATATAACGGGGGAACCCGTTAGATCTCTTCGTACAGCGGCAATGTCAGGAATTCGGCAAAGGTCGCCGATGTCGACATCTCTTCAAAGATCTGCGCGGCGCGGTCGTAAGTCGGGCCGCTGCCGGCGGTTTCCTTGACTTTGGCCAGTTCTTCCGCAATCATCGCGCGCACCATGTCGGCGGTCACCTTGCGGCCATCTTCCAGCTTGCCCTTGCTGCTGCGAATCCATTGCCAGACTTGCGCGCGGCTGATTTCGGCAGTGGCGGCATCTTCCATCAGATTGTGGATAGGCACACAACCGTTGCCGGCCAGCCAAGCGCCCAGGTAGTGGATACCAACGTTGATGTTGTAGCGCAGGCCAGCTTCGGTGATGGGTGTTTCCGGCTTGAAGTCGAGCAGGTTGTCCGCCTTGACCTCGACGTCGGGACGCTGCTTCTCGAGCTGGTTGGGCCTGGCACCCAGCACGGCGACGAATTCCTTCAGCGATGCTTCGACCAGCCCCGGATGCGCGACCCAACCGCCGTCATAACCGTCGGTCGCGTCGCGACGCTTGTCGTCGATGATGCCCTGCATGGCAAGCGCATTCTTTTCCGGATCGTTCTTGATCGGAATCAGCGCGCTCATGCCGCCGATGGCCGGCGCGCCGCGCTTGTGGCAGGTTTTCAGCAACAGCAAGGCGTAAGCGCGCATGAACGGCGAAGTCATGGTGACCCTGGCGCGGTCGGCCAGGCAAAAATCCTTGTCGTTCCTGAATTTTTTGACACAGGAAAAGATGTAATCCCAGCGACCAGCGTTCAAGCCGGCGCTATGCGCGCGCAATTCATAGAGGATTTCTTCCATTTCGAAAGCCGCAGTGATGGTTTCGATCAACACGGTCGCTTTGATGGTGCCTTGCGGCAGCCCGGTTTCATTTTGCGCCATCACAAAGATGTCGTTCCACAGACGCGCTTCCAGGTGCGACTCCATCTTCGGCAGATAGAAATAAGGACCGGCGCCGCGCGCCAGCTGCTCCCTGGCGTTATGAAACAGGAACAGCGCGAAGTCGAAGATGCCGCCGGAGATACGCTTGCCATCGAGGGTGACGTGCTTCTCGTCCAGATGCCAGCCGCGCGGACGCACCACCAGCGTGGCGATCTTGTCATCGAGCAGGTAGCGCTTGCCGTTCGATTCCAGCGAAATGGTGCGGCGGACGGCATCAAACAGATTGATCTGGCCACTGATCTGATTGTCCCAGACCGGCGAATTCGCATCTTCGAAATCCGTCATGTAGCTGTCAGCGCCCGAGTTGAGGGCGTTAATGATCATCTTGCGATCAACCGGACCGGTGATTTCCACACGACGGCATTCCAGCGCCTTCGGAAGCGGGGCGATCTTCCAGTCGCCGCTGCGGATATGCCCGGTTTCGGCCAGAAAATCCGGACATTCGCCGGCGTCCAGACGCTGGGCGCGCGCGGCGCGGGCTGCCAGCAATTCCTGGCGGCGCGGCTCGAAAGCGCGGCTCAATTT
>JBAPMF010000049.1:0-7355 GCA_049278475.1 Herbaspirillum sp.
GCACCGCGCGCATCACGCCGGGCAGGACGCCGGCAGCCAGCGGCGGCGTGTACCAGCGGCCTGCCAGTTGTACGAAAACGTTGCTGCGTCCGCCTTCGGTGAGTTCGCCGCGCTGATTGAAGAACAGCATGTCGAAGCCGCCGTGCCGTTCGGCGGTTTTCCAGGCAGCGTCATAGCGTGCGCGCACCGAACTCTTGTGCCGCAGGAACAGGTCGTCGCTGTCCATGACCCCGGTGGCGACAAACACTTTGATGCGCCCGGATCGCTCAGGTAACGGCGACAGGGCGCTATGCTGCAAGCGCAGCGCGCCATCACGCGACAGGTCGAGCCGCAGGCGATGCGGTATTGCCGGCGGCAGTTGCGCGCAGGCGGTGGTAAGTAGCGTGCGTATGGCCGCTATATCGCAGGCGAAACCGAAGTACGCAGCTGAGCCTTGCAGCCGTTGCAGATGTCGGTCGAGGTGGCGGCAGCCGTCTGCCTGCGTCGCATGCAGGGTCTCAAACAGGCTGAAGTCACTGCCGTCGCTATCGGGTTCGGTCAAAAAGCCTGCTTTCAGGCGGCATTCGGCATATTCGCCGGCAGCATGGCTGTCATGCACGATGCCAGCGCCGACGCCCATTTCTCCACGCCGCACGCCATGCTGTTGCGGCTGCAATATGAGCGCACGGATCGGCACCGATAGGCAGAAATCGCCTACGGCTCTGCCGGGCGGCGTGGCATCGAACCAGCCGATGGCGCCGGTGTAGAGGCCGCGCGGCGTGTTTTCCAGCGCGCGGATGATTTGCATGGTGCGCCGTTTGGGCGCGCCGGTGATGGAACCGCAAGGATAAAGCGCGTCGAAGACCTCGGCGAGACTGGCGTCGGGGCGCAACCGGGCGGTGACGGTGGAAGTCATCTGCAATACCTGGCCGAAAGCTTCGACTGCGAATAGATGCGGCACCGTGACCGAACCGTTGATGGCGATTTGTCCCAGATCGTTGCGCAGCAGATCGACGATCATCAGGTTTTCGGCGCGGTTTTTTTCATCGTGCGACAGGGCAGCGGCGCGGCGGGCGTTTTCCTGCGCATCGCTGGAGGCCGGCGCAGTACCTTTCATTGGTTGCGCATGCAGGCATCCTTGCGTGTGGCGCACGAATAGTTCCGGCGAAAACGACAGGATGCAGCGTGCGTCGGGCAAGCGTATGAACGCGCCATACGGCACCG
This sequence comes from Herbaspirillum sp., assembly GCA_049278475.1. Lineage (GTDB taxonomy): Bacteria > Pseudomonadota > Gammaproteobacteria > Burkholderiales > Burkholderiaceae_D > Herbaspirillum. The sequence continues at coordinate 1,204 of JBAPMF010000049.1, forward strand.
GCTGGCGCGCGCGCAGTCTGTTGTACAAGGCTGCCGGAGCGCCGTAGGCGTCGAAATACAGGCGGTAGGTGTAGTTGACCTGGTAGGTGTCGCCGGCGGCAATGTCATCGCGGATACGGGCGATATCGCGGGTAAACCGCGCCTCATCGACGCTGGCGCGCACACTGGCGATACCGCTCGGGCTGTCATGCCCTGCGCGCTCCCGGCATTCCTGTTCCTGTAACCAGGCGGCGGTTTCCGCTGCGTTCATATGACGGCATTGCGAAAACAGCAGGATTTCCACCAACGCCATGCCGGTTTCGACGCGCGGCGTGATTCCGAGCAGATCGGCGCCTAGTTCATAACTGCATAGCGCCACGGCATGCAGACCCTGCTGCAGCGCTGCCTGCATGCGCTTGAGCGTGGCCGGCAGCGCCTTGCCGTCATGGCAGGTCAGCGTGGCGCGGTACGCCGTGTACAGGCGCGAACGCGCAGGGGCGGATGGTGCGCCGGCAGTGTTGTCATCGAGCAAGGCAAAGCAGGGGAATGGCATCATGGGACGAAAAAGCGCTGCGGGTTCACAAGGGACAGGTCGTGGAGCCTGTCCGGCAGCATCATAACTTGGCTTTGTTTCTGGCAGCGGTTGGGTTAAACTATTGTCCTGAGAAAGGACTTATAGGGGAATGTCATGAAGCGTTTTATCGCCTTGCCGTTGTCTGTTTGTATCGTTTTCATCCTGTGTGCTTGTGAACAAAAAGTAAAAACGGCGTCCGAAAATGCAGAGCGTGACGCCAAATTCGAACAGGCAGAGCGTAACGCCGAAGCGCGACGCGTCGCGAACAACGAAGAAGAGCGCCGCATTCTTGAGAAAGCCGAAGCAGAGCGTCGCCTCCAAAAAGCCGAAGAAGAGCGTCGCGCCTTCGAGAAAGCTGAAGAAGAGCGTCGCCTCAAAAAAGCCGAAGAAGAACGTCTCGCCCTCGAGAAAGCCGAAGAAGAGCGTCGCGCCCTCGGCAAGCGGTGAGCGCTGCGCGCAGCGCACTCGTCGCCTGGCTTTGTGTCTGGCAGGGGCGGGTTCTGCTCTGAGAAAAGACTTTAGGAAAATGTCATGAAGCGTTTCATCGCCCTGTCGTTGTCTGCCTGTATCGTTTTCACTGCCTGTAAACCGGATGAACTCGAAAAAGCAGAACATGACGCCGCAGTGCAACAGGCCATCAACGATGACGTGAGGGTAGAACGTAGCGCTGAGGAACAACGCCTCATGGACGATGAACTCGCAAAAAAAAACAGAACGTGACGCCGCAGCGCAACAAGCCACCAACGAGGACGCGAGATCCCAGAAAAAAACAGAACGTGGCGCTGAGGAATAACGTCTCAACAACAACGCCGACTAGGAGTCTGTACGGCAGGAGGTCAAAGGTTTGGCTTAGAGCCGCTAACACAACGCCGCTGGTTTGTCGTGCAGCCGGATTTGCAGACTGCGAAGCGAAACGGCTGATGCGCGAGGATGCCATTTTTCGCTTGGCTTCGATCTCCAAGACCTTCATTTCCACTGCGGTAATGGTTCTGGTAGCCCAGAAGCGGATTGGGCTCGATGATACGCTCGCACGATGGCTTCCGGATTTTCGACCGCGTTTGGCGGACGGTGCGACACCGGACATCACGGTTCGGCAATTGCTGTCGCACACAGCAGGACTGGGTTATAGGTTCCTGGAGGCTGATGAGAATGGTCCGTATGGAATTGCAGGGGTTTCTGATGGCCTGGACCGTCCCGGTTTTTCTCTGGCTGAGAATCTGCGCCGCATTGCTACGGTAGCATTGCTGTACAGGCCCGGCACGGCGTGGGGCTATTCCCTGGCGACAGATGTACTTGGAGCTTTGATCGAGAAGGTTTGTCAGCTGTCGTTGAATGAGGCGATGGGCAGATTAGTGACGGAGCCGTTGGCATTGCGTGATACGGCGTTTTTTGCATCAGACCCAAAGCGGCTGGTTACGGCATATGTCAACGTATCGCCAAAACCGCGGCTTATGCGGGAGATCGACGTCATATCGGAAATGCAGGGGACGGTAGGTATTCGTTTTGATCCATTGCGCGCTCTTGATTGCAATGCTTTTCCTTCGGGAGGGGCCGGCATGGTCGGTAGTGCTGGAGATTTCCTCCAGTTGCTCGAAGTTCTGCGTGACGGGGGGCGCGATCTATTGCCTCGATCACTGGTAAATGAAATGGGTAAAAACCAGACAGGAGACGGGGATATACCCAATGCGCCTGGTTTTGGTTTTGGTTTCGGATTGGGGTTTTCTGTGTTACGTGACCCTGTTGCAGCAAATTCCCCAGAATCCATTGGCACCTGGCGTTGGGGTGGCGCTTATGGGCACTCCTGGTTCGTCGACCGCTCTTGTGGTCTGAGCGTCGTGGTGTTGACGAATACCTTATACGAAGGTTGTTCGGGCCGCTTCGTCACAGACCTGCGCGACGCCGTCTATCGGCCATCATGGTAAAACCGCAGCATCGCATTTTCCTCGACGTCCAGGATCCCTTGCTGCTCGACCTGCAATTGAGCGATGAAGAGCGTCAGGTGCGTGATGCGGCGCATGCCTATTGCCAGGCTCGCCTTGCGCCACGGATTCTGTCGGCTTTTCGCCATGAAACCACGGATACCGCCATCTTCCGCGAAATGGGTGAGCTTGGTCTGCTTGGCGTGATGATTCCTGAAGCTTACGGCGGTGCCGGACTGAACCATGTCAGCTATGGTTTGGTGGCGCGCGAAGTGGAGCGCGTGGATTCTGGTTACCGCTCGATGATGAGCGTGCAATCGTCGTTGGTCATGCTGTCGATCAATCAATTCGGCACGGCGGCGCAGCGGCAGAAATACCTGCCGAAGCTCGCTTGTGGCGAATGGATAGGCTGTTTCGGCCTGACCGAGCCTGATCATGGATCGGATCCCGGAGGCATGCTCACCCGCGCCAGAAAAGTCGCCGGCGGCTACCGTCTGAGTGGCAGCAAGATGTGGATTACCAATAGTCCCATCGCCGATGTGTTTGTGGTCTGGGCCAAGGACGATGCTGGTGACATTCGCGGCTTCATTCTCGACAAAGGGGCCGCAGGCCTGTCGACGCCGGTGATTCACGGCAAGCTTGGTTTACGTGCATCGATCACCGGCGGGATCGTGATGGACGAAGTATTCTGTCCGGAAGAGAATGCTTTTCCCGAGGTGCGCGGTCTCAAAGGGCCGTTTACCTGTCTCGACAGCGCGCGCTATGGTATTGCCTGGGGTGCGCTTGGTGCAGCGGAAGATTGCTTCGAGCGCGCCCGCCAGTACACATTGGCGCGGCAACAGTTCGGTCGTCCCCTGGCAGCCAATCAGCTGCTGCAAAGAAAACTGGCCGACATGCTTACCGACATTGCGCTCGGCTTGCAGGGATGTCTGCGTCTCGGGCACATGAAGGATCAAGGCAGGGTCGCAGTCGAACTCACTTCCGTCATGAAGCGCAACAGTTGCGGCAAAGCGCTGGAAATAGCGCGCGCTGCGCGCGACATGCTGGGCGCTAATGGCATCAGCGATGAGTTCAGCGTGGCGCGGCACCTGGTCAATCTGGAAGTCGTCAATACCTATGAAGGCACCCATGATATCCATGCCCTGATCATCGGGCGGGCGATCACTGGCATAGCGGCGTTTGCCAATTGATCTGGGCCATGCCATCGGCAGGCTCAAATGACGCCGCCTGCTTTTAGCTGCGCCAGCTTTTCGCTGGATAATCCAAGCAAGGATCGGAGGACTGCTTCGGTAGCTTCACCCAGCTGCGGCGGCGCGTTTCTCACCGGCAGGCGCTTGCCGTCGAAGCGGTAAGGCGGCGCCAGCACGCTGACACTGCCGGCTTCGGGATGCGCCTGTGTCGTCACGAGTCCTGCATCCGTGGCGCGTTGCGACATCAGCGCCTCATGCAGGCCGAGTACTTCGCCGCATGGAATGCCGGCGCGGCCCAGTCGTGCAAGCAGGTCTTTGCGTTTGCAGCGTCCCAGTTCGAGCCTGATTTCGGCCATTAGGACTTCCCGGTTCCTGGTGCGGTCTATGTTGGTCTTGAAACGCGCATCTTCGGCCAGATCGGGACGCTGGATCGCCTCTTTGCAAAAACGCGCGAACTGACTGTTGTTGCCGACCGTGATTACCAGCGGACCATCCTCGGCATCGAAGACGCCGTAAGGGACGATGGAGGGGTGGGAGTTGCCGTAACGCAGCGGGTCATGGCCCAGGAGCAGCGCTTCCAGTCCATAGTAAGCTGTGATCATCAGGCCGCAATCAAACAGCGCCATTTCGATGTGACGCCCTTTGCCGGTTTTCCGGCGTTCGAACAAGGCCGCCAGAACCGCCTGTGCCGAGTACATCCCCGTCAACAAATCGACGGCGGCGACGCCGAACTTCAATGGTGGCTGGTTGGGTTCACCATTGATCGCCATCAGTCCGGCTTCGCCCTGAATTACGAGATCGTAACCGGGACGCCCGGCTTCAGGTCCGCTGGAGTCGTAGCCGGTGATCGAACAGTAAATCAGACCCTGCTGTTCCTGGCGTAGCTGCTCGTAACCCAGGCCGAGCTTGTCCATGCCGCCGAATTTGAAGTTCTGGATCACGACATCGCTTTTTCTGACGAGTTGGCGGGCGATCTCCTGACCTTCCGGTGTTTGCAGGTCGAGTCTGATCGAACGCTTGTTGCGGTTGACGCTGTTGAAATAAGAGGTTTCGGTGGCGCTGATGCGCATGCCCCAGTCGCGCGTGTCGTCGCCGCGCTCAGGATGTTCGACCTTGATTACTTCGGCGCCGAAATCGCCCAGCGCCATGGCGCACGACGGACCGGCCAGGACACGGGAAAAATCGAGAACGCGCACATCGGCCAGCGGCAGGGAAGCATTGATGTCCGACATGAAAACTCCAAAGAGGCAAGACTTCCTGCAGCGTAGACCGGTATGATGAGCGGTTAATGCGACTCTGGCTTTTTGCGCAAGGCAAGGAAATCCGGCGGGCGTTTGGCGAGGAAGGCGGCGATGCCCTCGGCTGCCTCGGCGTCGCCTTGTGATACCACCATGTACTGCGCCTCCAGCGCCATTTGCGCCTCCAGACCGGCGCCATAGGCGTGCCGGCACAAGCGCTTGATGCGTTCGCTGGCGCGCGCCGGCGCGGTAGCCAGGCGTGCCGCCAGGGCTACTGCCTCATTCAGCGCGGCGCCCTGATCGGTCAGCCGGTTCACCACGCCCATCGCATGTAGATGCTCGCCGCTGATACGTTCTCCGGTCAGGCAAAGCTCGGTCAGGATCTGGCGTGAGACGAATTCCGCCAGGAAGGCGGTGACGCCGCCGTCCGGCGTCAGACCGACTTTGATGTAGGTCACTGAAAAAAATGCAGCGCGTGTCGTCACCAGCATGTCACAGGCCAGCGCGATCGACAATCCAGCGCCTGCCGCGCCACCTTCGACGGCGGCGATCACCGGCTTGCCGCAATCGCGTATCGCGCGGATCAAACCGTGCAGGCTCTCGACCTTCATGCGCCGTTCCGCCGGTGAGAGTGTGTGCCGGGTGACGATCTGCCTGAGATCGCCGCCCGAACAGAAGAAACCGCCGGCGCCGGTGAGTACGATGGCGCCGACTTCAGGATCAGCCTCTGCCTCGATCAGCGCCGCGGGCAGGCTGGCGCACAGATCCGGTGTAATGGCGTTGCGCGTTGCTGGATGATTGTTGATCAGAATGCGCACGGCGCCTTCCTGCCGGACCTGTACGGCGCTCATGCCGCCATCTCCTTGCCGAGCGCGATGAAACGCTGTAGATGATGATCTTCGTCGCCGAGCTGATGATCGATCATCACCAGGCGTTTGGCATAGTGCGCCAGCGGCAGTTCCCAGGTCATGCCTATGCCGCCGTGCAATTGTATGCTCTCTTCCGCCACCAGGGCGCCGATGCGGCCGATAGTGAATTTGGCAGCCGATAGCGCGCGTTCGCGCGCGAGACGATCCGCATCGAGCGCCGCCGCGGCGTTGATGACTGCGGAGCGCGCCTGCTCGACCTCGAGCAGCAGGTTTGCCATGCGATGTTGCAGCGCCTGAAAGCTGCCGATCGGCGTACCGAACTGCCGGCGTGTGCGCAGGTAGTCGAGGGTGGCCGACCTGGCTACCTCCATGGCACCCAATGC
>JBAPMF010000050.1:0-36938 GCA_049278475.1 Herbaspirillum sp.
AGGCTTCTTCCAGATGCGGGTAGCCGGACATGATGAAGGTATCGATGCCGACATCCTGATATTCCCTGATCCGCGCCGCGACGGTCTGGGGATCGCCGACCAGTGCCGTGCCCGCGCCGCCGCGCACCAGGCCGACGCCGGCCCAGAGATTCGGACTGACTTCCAGCTTGTCGCGCTTGCCGCCGTGCAGCGCCGCCATGCGGTGCTGCCCTTCCGAATCCATCCTGGCGAAAGTTTTCTGCGCCTTTTCTATGGTCTCGTCATCGAGCTGGCTGATCAGTTCATTGGCGGCGCGCCAGGCGACTTCGGTGGTTTCGCGCACAATGACATGCAGGCGAATGCCGAAACGCAATGTCCGTCCTGCTTGCTCAGCGCGCGCCTTGACCTTGGCGATTTTTTCGGCGACGGCAGCTGGCGGTTCGCCCCAGGTCAGGTAGACATCGACCTGTTCCGCCGCGAGGTCGATTGCCGCGTCGGAAGAGCCGCCGAAGTACAGCGGCGGGTGCGGATTCTGAATCGGCGGATACAGGCTCTTGGCTTTGTTGACGCGCAAATGTTTACCTTCAAAGGTGGTGTCGCCGCCGGTGTGTGTTTTGGTCAGCACTTCGCGCCAGATCTTGAGAAACTCGTCGGAGATTTCGTAGCGCTCCTGGTGGCTGCCGAAAATACCGTCGCCCTCCTGCTCGGCCGGATCGCCGCCGGTGACGACGTTGATCAGCAGACGTCCGCCGGACAAACGGTCGAAAGTTGCCGCCATCCGTGCCGACAAGGTCGGTGCGCTCAGGCCCGGACGCACCGCAACCAGAAATTTCAGTTGTCTGGTTTCACCGATCAGACTGGCGGCGACGACCCAGGCATCTTCGCAGGCACGTCCGGTCGGCAGCAGCACACCGTCGTATCCCAGCGTGTCGGCAGCCACCGCGATCTGCTTCAGGTAATCATGGTTGACCAGACGGCCGCCTTCTGTGGTGCCAAGATAACGGCTGTCGCCAGCGGTGGGAATAAACCAGAAAACGTTCATCTGCAACTCCATAGATAATGGTTAAGGATAATGACTAAACTTATTTTTGCGTTGGTTGCCAGACGATGCTGGCCACGTTGACGTGACGCGGAATCTTGACCGACGACTTCTGGAAGCCGATGCGAATCTGCGACGGCGTACCCGAGGTCTGCGCCGATGCCGCCGGCGCGATGCCGATGAGCAGCGCGACGGCCAGTGTGAGGGTAAAGAAACGGTGAGTCAGAGAGATTGTCATGATAGTTTCTTAAGAGCGATACTTACTTCAACACGGCGTCTTTGACATTGAGCTTCTTGGGAATCAGCTTGAGTTCGAAGAAGGCATCGGCGATGCGTTGCTGTTCTTCCAGCACCTGGGCGTCGACCGGCTTGAAGATGTGTTCATAGCGTTTCAGGCCGATTTCGATGACATCGGCATCGAGTCCCTGAATCGGCGCCAGTTGCGCTGCCGCATTCTTGATGTTGGCGCGGATCCAGCGACCTTCTTTCGAGATTTCTTCCAGCAGGATCCTGGTGATGTCACCGTTTTTTTCCGCGTAGGGGCGGGCGCTCAGGAAGAATTCGTGATGACTCACTACGCCGACGCCGGTCGCCAGACGGCGTGCGCCGATCTGTTTCTCGGCGGCGGCCTGGAACGGATCCCAGATGGCCCAGGCGTCGATTGCACCTTTTTCAAAGGCGGCGCGCGCATCGGCAGGTGCTAGATATACCGGCTGGATATTGTGGTAATTTAGACCCGCTTTTTTGAGCAGGGCAATGACCAGCCAATGCACATCGGAACCTTTGTTAAAGGCGATTTTCTTGCCCTTCAGTTCGGCAACGGTCTTGATCGGTGAATTCTTTGGCACCAGTAAGCCTTCGGCGTTGGGTGACGGAATTTCGTAGAAGCTATAGATGAAATCCGCGCCTGCCGCCTGGGCGAATATTGGTGGCGTCTCTCCCACGCAACCGAAATCGATCGAACCGACATTCAGCGCCTCCAGCAATTGCGGGCCGGCAGCGAATTGATCCCATTTGACCTCTACTCCTCGTGCCTGAAAACGTTTTTCCAGTGCGCCATGCGCCTTCAGCAACACCAGCGTGCTGGCGGATTTCTGGTAGCCGATGCGCAATACCGGTCTGGTTTGCGCGGCGGCAGGGTTGCTTACAATCAACATACTCAAACTTGCCGCAGCGATAGTGAGCGCGGACAGCAAACCGAAGGTGCGGCGTCTGGAGATGTATTGTTGTAGATGCATCATATTTCCCACATTGTTTTTTTGGCGTAATGAAACCCCTCCACACATGACGCGGATTGTCAGGGCCTCAAAAAATGCAATGCGTCAGACGTTTAAACGCTACATCGAATCTGTGAAAACGGTACGTCGGAGAATTCTCCTGAGGCGGTCTTTTGCAGAGTCAGCAAGCTGCTCGACAACTGCTCGACGCCTTCCTGCACGCGCGCCACGATGGACATGTCGAGCACCAGACTACCCTGCTCGGACCAGGCTACCTGCGCTTCAGTCGCATAGATGCTTGGCAAGACATGCCTGGAACCCAGTGATGACAGCACGGGACGCAATGCGTAATCCAGCGCCAGCATGTGCGACTGGCTGCCGCCGGTTGCCAGCGGCAACACCAGTTTGCCGGTAAGGCCGAATTGCGGTAATAAATCGAGAAAGGCTTTCAGCACGCCGCTATAGGCGGCCTTGTAGACCGGCGTCGCGATGACGATGGCCGATGCTTCTTTGACACGCGCCAGCGCCGCTTTGATCTCGGCGTCGTTGAAATCGGCACGGATCAGCGCCTGCCCCGGTAAATCGCGCACATCCAGTTTGGCGTAGCGATGTCCCAGCGCCGCCAGCTTTTTACCGACGTGATGCAGCAAGCACGTAGAACGCGATAGCGCGGAAGGACTGCCGGCCAGCAAAAGAATCGTCATGATGAAAGCTCATCCCTCTCGGTTCAGTTGTGTTTTGGAAAGAGCAGAATAAAGAGCGAGCAAAAAAAAACGAACGAATATTTTCTTCTCTCAATATGCGGAAATCAGATATGAACAGGTTCCAAGTTATCTTGCGATTTTCTCTCGGTTTGTTACACTGCCAATAATTACTTGTATGCGCCAATCAGGGAGAGGGTACCAATGCTTAAATCTGCGTTAGCCGCTGTTACCGTGCTGTTTTTTGTACTCGCCGGCATTTCTCCTGCGCAAGCCGAAACACCAGAGAACGCCAGGAAGGCCACAGTCAAAAAGCACATCGCCAAAAAAACCACCGCCAAACGTAAAAATCCCGTCAAGAAAATCGACCACACACATGGCAAGCGCCGCATCGTCCATCAGCGCGTCGCTGCGTCTGCGGCGGCGCCGGTGATGACTGCCGGTGACAGGGCGGGCCTGAATCTGACGTATGATCCGTTGGCCTTGAACTCCAATGTCGTGCTGGTGATCGATCAGAGCAGTTCACAGGTGTTATTCGAAAAAAATCCTGCGGTGGCATTGCCGATCGCTTCTCTCACCAAACTGATGACATCGCTGGTCGTGGTCGAAGCGCGTCAGAACATAGAAGAAATCCTGACCGTCACCGATGACGATGTCGATCGCGAAAAACACAGCGGATCCCGTCTGCATGTGGGCGCGCAATTATCGCGCGACGACATGCTGCACATTGCCCTGATGAGTTCCGAAAACCGCGCTGCTTCGGCGCTTGGCCGCAATTATCCGGGCGGCTTGCCGGCTTTCGTTGCCGCCATGAACGCCAAGGCGCGCTCGCTGGGCATGACGGATACGCGCTATGTCGACTCGACTGGTCTCTCCAGCCATAATGTCGCCAGCGCGCGTGATCTCGCCAAACTGGCGGTTGCTGCCTACAAACACCCAATCATCCGCCAGTATTCGACCGATGCCAAGTACATGGTCGAACCCAGCGGCCGCGCGCTGCAATATGCCAGCTCCAACCGCTTGATCAAGGCCAATAAGGATTGGGACATCGGTCTGCAAAAGACCGGCTATATCAACGAGGCTGGTCATTGCCTGGTCATGCTGACCAGGATCGAAGGCCGTTCGGTCGTGATGGTCTTCCTGGATTCCAAGGGCAGGCTGTCACACGTAGACGATGCCGAACGCATGCGCAAGTGGTTGTCCGGGCAAGGTCCGCAAAACCTGACGCGCGTGAGTTTTGGGGCGCGCGCAGGTGAGGGCTGATTCTGCGGCAGGATGGCGCTGATGCAGGAAACTCCATTGACGGAGCATGGCGATCATCATCGTCAGGCTTCGTCTTTCAGATAACCGGTTTTGGTCGGATCCGGCATGCGGAAGGAAATCAGCAAGGCAATCGCGCACATGATCGACACATACCAATAGAAGCCCGATTCCACGCCGACCGATTTGAACGATAAGGCGATAAACTCCGCTGAACCGCCGAACAAGGCATTACCCACTGCATACGACAGACCGACACACAGGGCGCGTACCTCGGGCGGGAACATTTCCGCCTTGATCAAGCCGCTGATGGAGGTGTAGAAACTGACGATCGCCAGCATCAGCGTCACCAGACCGAAGGCAGCATACGGATCGCTCACCTCCTTGAGCAGATGTAGAACAGGTATGGTACACAGGGTTCCCAGCGTGCCGAAACACAGCATCATATTACGGCGGCCGATCCTGTCCGACAGGGCGCCGAACAAAGGCTGCAACACCATATACGCACACAGCACGCCGGTCATCACAGCGCTAGCTGTCCCGGCGCTCATACCAGCGGTATTGACCAGATATTTTTGCATATAGGTCGTGAAGGTGTAAAACATCAGCGAACCACCGGCGGTAAAACCGACCACGGTGAAAAAGGCGCGCTTGTGCTGCCACAGGCCGGCGAAAGTACCGGCTTCTTTTTTGCTGCGGGTTTCGTCGCTGGCCGTTTCCGCCAGGGATGTGCGCAGATAGAGCGCAATCAGCGCGCCGCAGGCACCTAGCACGAACGGTATGCGCCAACCCCAGGCGCGCAGTTCCGCATTGCTCAGCACCTGCTGCATGATGACCAGAACCAGCACTGCCAGCAACTGGCCACCGATGAGCGTGACATATTGGAAGGAGGCAAAGAAACCGCGATTCTTCTTCGGCGCCACTTCACTCATGTAAGTCGCGCTGGTGCCGTATTCGCCGCCGACTGACAAGCCCTGGAACAAGCGCGCTACCAGCAGCAGCAGAGGCGCAGCTGTGCCGATCGTCGCATACGTCGGCATGCAGGCAATCATCAGCGAACCGCCGCACATCATCAGTACTGAAATCATCATCGATGTCTTGCGGCCGTGCTTGTCGGCGAGGCGGCCGAACAGCCAGCCGCCGATCGGGCGCATCAAAAAACCGGCGGCAAACACACCAGCGGTATTGAGCAATTGGGTCGTGGTGTCGCCTTTAGGGAAGAAAGCCGGGGCGAAATAGATGGCGCAGAAGGAATAGACATAAAAGTCGAACCATTCCACCAGGTTGCCGGACGAAGCGCCGAAGATAGCGAAAATACGCCGGCGGGTATCGGCTGCGTTGGAAATTTCCTGTTTGCTCATTGTTGTCTCCAGATTTTTAGTTCAGAAAGGCAGTAAAGCGACAAGCGGCAAATGGCAGACGCCAGCTGCACGCATGCGTGGTGTGTTATCCAATCATGGCGAATGCACCTGCAATCGCGCAACGGTAAACCGTAGGCGGCAAGAGTGGGAAAGAGGCTTCGATTTCAGCGATCAGGACGATAGTGATTATTATAGTAGTGTCAACACGCCTTAGGGTCTGTTCCAATTGAACAGATGCGTTCCGGTCATGTGCGTACCGAGACCGGGAAGCGCACCCTGACCAGCAAACCCTGGCCGTTGGCACCATCGGCGAGGATGATTTCACCGCTGTGCGCCGACACGATGTCGCGGATGATGGACATGCCTAGGCCGGTGCCATGCGGATTGACGAGCTGCGCCGATGGTACGCGGTAAAACGGTGCAAATACACGCTCGCGATCGGCGGCCGGAATACCAGGACCGCCATCTTCCACTTCCAGCACCACGCATCGATCCTGGCGGAATACGCGCACTGTGACCCTGCCATCGGCAGGCGTGTAGCGAATGGCGTTGTCAAGCAGGTTCATGGCCAATTCATGCAACAGCAAAGGGTTGCCATCGATCAGCATGTCGCCGGCGGCGTCGAAGGTCATGTCGATGCCGCCGGCGACCGCCTGCTGCGCCAGTTCCAGTGTCACCCGCCTTGCCACCTCAGTGAGCGAGACCGGCATGATGCCATCTTCAGCCACGCCATGTCCGGCACACGCCAGCATCAGCAATCGATTGGCCAGATGCACGGTGGAATCAGTGGCGCCCGCCATGTTTTCGACCAGTTCGCGTAGCCCACGCGGATCGTGGGGGTGATCGCACTCCCGTAACGCCAGATCGGCCTGAGTCTTCAACACTGTCAGTGCGGTACGCAATTGATGCGAGGCATCGGCAATGAAACGGCGTTGTTCGGCAATCAGGGTGTGCAGGCGTTTCATCTCACTGTTCATCGCCAGCACCAGCGGGCGCATTTCCTGATGCACGCGGTTCGGATCGAAACCGTTCGGCGCGCGCGACTCCACATCGCTGCGCAGTTGCATCAGCGGCCGCAGCGCGCGGCGCACAGCGAGCCAGACCAATAACGCCATCAACGCGACCAGTACGCTTTGCCGCCGCATCGTATCGAACAGGATCTTGCGTGCCATGCTGCGCCGCGCATCCATGGTTTCACCGACCTGGATCAGCGCAATCCCGTGTATGGTGTCGTTGTAGACCGGTTGGCGCAGCGCAGCGATCGAACAATCATACGCCATGTCAGCGACTTCGAGCGCATCTCCATACCCCGAGACCGCGTCGATGACCATCAGGATCAACAGCGGCATCAGCAGCCAGCACATCAACTGCTTGCGCAGGCTGCCGGGCCTGGCGGCGAACGGCAACATCATACTTCTGTCCGCAGCAGATAGCCGAGTCCGCGCAAGGTCGTGATGGATACACGGCCTGTTTCGATGCCATCGAGTTTTTTACGCAGTCTATGGATATAGATTTCAATGGCATTGACGTTGGCGTTATCATCCAGTGAAAAGACTTCCTCGAACAGCTTTTCCTTCGACACGGCGCGGCCCGCGCGCGCGATCAGGGCTTCGAGCACGGCATGTTCGCGCGGCGTCAGCGCCAGCCTCGCGCCACCATAGGCGAACATGCGCGACACTGTGTCGAAGCTGAGGTTGCCGCAATGCATGGTAAGCGCTTTATCGCCCTGCGCGCGCCGCAACAGCGCTTTGACGCGGGCTTCCAGCTCGGTCAGTTCGAAGGGTTTAGCGAGGTAGTCGTCGGCGCCGAGGTTGAGGCCGTTGACGCGATCATCGAGTTCGCCGCGCGCGGTCAGGATCAGCACCGGCGTGCGGCTGCCACGAGCGCGCAGACGTTTGAGGACTTCCAGTCCATCCATCTTCGGCAGCGTCAGATCAAGGATGATCAGCGCATATTCCTGCGTCAGCAGCAGGCTGTCGGCATCGCCGCCGTTACTGATGCATTCGACAGTGAAGCGTGCATTCTGTAAAGCCCTGGAAAGCCAGCGGGAAAGTTCGACGTGATCCTCAACCAATAAAATGCGCATGATGTCTGTGCCAGAGCAAAAAATGTAGCAAATGCTAACATCATTCGCGCCTTTGGCATAGTGGCTTGCGGCATGCAGCGAGATTATTTCGTAATACTGAAAGCAAAATGAAAGCTTGGTGAGTTAGCATGCGCTAACATTAACACATCGAAAACAACCAAAGTTCTATATTGGAGGAGACCCAGCATGATTTCGATACGTACGATACGTACTTTTACGTATTAATTATTCAATGTATCGTGCAACTCGGTTCGGACGCAAGGTCTGAAGATCATCGCCATACCGTAAATAACCGCAGGAACCGGAACCGGCCAGACGGCCGGTCCGTCCTGCCTATAAGGAGGAGACCGCATGTTCACGAAACGCCGTATCGCCATTGCATGGGCTTTGGCCCTGCCGCTGGCAGGATGGTCCGCGAGCGCCCTGGCGCAGACAGGCTATCCCGCCAATTACGCCGGGATCGTCGAGGCAGCGAAGAAAGAGGGTAAGCTCGTCGTCTACAGCGCCACTGACTCCAAAGCGGCGGAAGCGCTGATCAAGGATTTCAACACCCTGTATCCGGCGCTGCGGGTGGAATACAACGACATGAATTCCACCGAAGTCTATAACCGCTTCATCTCTGAAGCCGCTGCCGGCGGCGCTACCGCCGATGTGCTGTGGTCGTCATCGATGGACCTGCAGCTCAAGTTGGCCGCCGAAGGTTATGGCCTGCCCTACAAGTCGCCGGAAAGCGCGGCGATTCCTGGCTGGGCCAACTGGCAGAATACTGCTTACGGTACGACTTACGAGCCTGCCGCCATCGTCTATAACAAGCGTCTGGTGCCGGAAGCGGAAGTACCGGCCAGCCATGCCGAGTTCACCAGACTGTTGATCGCCAGGCGCGACAAGTACAAAAATAAAGTCACGACCTACGACATCGAAAAATCCGGCGTCGGCTTCGGCCTGATGACGCACGATCTGAAACTGAATCCGCAGTTCTGGGATTTCGCCAGGGCCATGGGCGGTGTCGCCGTGCGTGTGCAGTCTTCCACAGGCACCATGCTGGAACGTATTTCTTCCGGAGAAAACCTGATCGGTTACAACGTGCTCGGCGCTTATGCGCTGATGCGCGCCAAAAAAGATCCATCGATCGGTGTCGCCTTCACCAAGGATTACAACCAGGTGCTGTCGCGCGTGATCTTCATCAACAAGTCGGCCAGGAACGTCAATGCCGCCAAGTTGTGGCTGGACTATATTCTGTCCAGGCGCGGCCAGACCATCATCGCCAATGACGCGCAACTGTTTGCCATTCGCGGCGACGTTACCGGCGCCACCACGTCGGCGGATCTGGACCGGCAACTGGGTGCGGCGATCAAGCCGACGCCGGTCAGCATCGAACTGCTGGAGTATCTGGACCAGACCAAGCGTCTGGCCTTCCTGAAGCAATGGAAAGAAGCCGTCAGTAAAAAATAAACCGCATCTGCGGACACAGCTTCCCACAGCTTCCGCGCCTCCCCCCTGGATTTTCCAGGCGGCGGTCGCCTCCATAGAGATAGCAGAATTCATGTCAACACTTGTTTCCACTTACAGCAGCGCGCCCGACAAGCGTTTCAGCCGATGCCCGAACTGGCCGCGCGGCGTTGTCGTCGCGCTGACGGCGCTGGCCGTCTTCGTGCCTTTGCTACTGATTTTCTATCAGAGTTTTCTGTCGGCGCCATTCTTCGCACCGGTCAGGACGCTGACGCTGGATTCCTATCGTTTCATTTTCGACGATCCGGATTTTCGCGAGGCCTTCGTCAATGGTGTTTTTCTTGCTTCCGGACTCGCGCTGATCGCCGTGCCGCTGGGCGGGATGCTGGCTTTCCTGATGGTGCGCACCGATTTGCCGGGGCGCGGCTGGATTGCCCCGATGCTGCTGGTGCCGATTTTCGTCTCGCCGATGGTGATTGCATTCGGTTACGTGGTGTCGATGGGGCCGGTCGGTTTCTATACGGTATGGGTGCGTGATCTGTTATCGACCATCGGTTTTGAAGGCGATCCATGGAATGTGTACTCCTTTCCGGCCATCATCATCATTGCCGGTCTGACCCACGTGCCACATGTCTACCTCTATGCCTCGGCGGCACTGAAGAGCCTCGGCTCGGATGTCGAAGAAGCGGCGCGCGTCTCGGGGGCTTCGCCATGGCAGGTTGCGCTCGATGTATCGCTGCCGATGATCATGCCGGCGCTGGCCTACTCAGGCGTGCTGGTGTTCTTCCTTGGCTTCGAAGTGTTCGGCCTGGTGCTGGTGCTTGGCGACCCCGAAGGCCATCTGGTGTTGCCCACCTATCTCTACAAATTGACCAACAAGCTCGGCACGCCTTCGTATCATCTGATGGCGGCGGTGGCAGTGTGCCTGGTAGCAGTGACCCTACCGCTGGTGATGTTGCAGCGCTGGCTGCTGAAGTCAGCCAACAAATATGTGTCGATCAAGGGCAAGGGCGCGCACCAGAAGGCGCTGCCGCTGGGTAAATGGCGCTGGATCGCTTTCACGCTGATTGCCGCATGGCTGCTGTTGACGGTGATCGTGCCGCTGTCGGGCATCGCATTGCGTACTTTCGTGTCGCATTGGGGCGATGGTGTCGCATTGCTGGAAGTGTTCACGCTGCAAAACTTCCGTGATGTCTGGAGCCAGCCATCGCTGGTACGCGGCATCATCAATACCGTCCTCATCGGTATCGTTGGCGGCGTGCTTGCCATGGTGTGCTATAGCGCGATCGCTCTGGCGATGCATCGCCAGAATGACGGCGTCACCCGCTTCCTCGACTACAGCGTGCTGGTGCCGCGCGCGGTGCCAGGTTTGCTGGCCGGTCTGTCTTTCCTGTGGGTATTCCTGTTTGTGCCATCACTGCTAAACGACTTTCTCCAAGGTTTCGACAACGATGTGGCGCGCTGGCTGGTCGACAACTTCATTCCGCAACTGCGTTCACTGCGCTCGACCATCTTCTCGGTCTGGCTGGCGTATTCGGTAGTGTGGATGGCGTATGGCCTGCGCCTGATCACGACGGCCCTGCTGCAAGTCGGACCGGAACTGGAAGAGGCGGCGCGCGCGGTTGGCGCGCAACGCGGCCAGGTCACGCGCGATGTGACGCTGCCGCTGGTACGGTATGGTCTGCTGGGCGCATGGCTGATGGTGTTCCTGATTTTCGAGCGCGAATATTCGACCGGCGTGTATCTACTGTCACCAGGCGCTGAAGTGATCGGCTCGATGATCGTCTCGATGTGGGCCGCCGGCGCGGTGGAACTGGTGGCGGCGCTGTCTTTCATCAACATCACACTGGTAGCGATCGGCCTCGGCATCGCCCTGCGTTTCGGCATCAAGCTGCACGACTGATCCCACCTCATGCGGCGGCCTTGCCGCTGCGCGTTTTCAAAGGAATCTCCATGCCAGAACTCAGCGTCAACGATTTACACCTCGACTACGGCAGCGGCGCCGGCGCCAATCCGATTCTCAAGGGTGTTTCCATGCAACTGCAGCGCGGTGAAGTCGTCACCTTGCTGGGACCGTCCGGCAGCGGCAAGACTACCTTGCTGCGCGCAGTCGCCGGCCTGGAATCGCCCAAGGCCGGCACCATCGATATCGCCGAGCGGCGCGTGTTCGATGGCGCGCGGGGTATCGACATGCCGGCTGAAGAGCGCAATCTCGGCCTGGTGTTCCAGTCCTATGCGCTGTGGCCGCACAAGACCGTGTTCGACAATGTCGCCTATGGCCTCAAGCTGCGCAGGATGAGCAACAGCGAGATCTCGGAACGGGTCAAAACCGTGCTGTCGCAGCTCGGCCTGGGCCATCTGGGCAGGCGCTTTCCGCACCAGTTGTCGGGCGGCCAGCAACAGCGCGTGGCGATCGCGCGCGCGTTGGTGTACAACCCGCCGGTCATTTTGCTCGACGAACCCTTGTCCAATCTCGACGCCAAACTGCGCGAAGAAGCGCGCGCGTTCCTGCGCGAACTGATCGTGCGTCTGGGTCTGTCGGCCTTGATGGTGACGCACGACCAGAATGAGGCGATGGCGATTTCGGATCGCATCCTGCTGCTCAACAACGGCAGGATCGAACAGCAAGGCACGCCGCAAAGCATGTACCAGACACCGGATACGCTGTTCACCGCCGAATTCATGGGCAGCAACAATCGCCTCAAGGGCAAGGTGTTGCAGCGCGACGGCCGGCGTGTCACCTTGCAGGTGGAGGGCGGCGCCGTCGTCGCCAGCGCGCGCGGTGCGAATACCGGCAATGACGTCACCGGCATCATTCGTCTCGAACAGGTGCGTATCGAGGATCATCAAACCGACAACGCGATTCGCCTTCCGCTTGCCACCTGCATGTATCTGGGGGACCGGTGGGAGTGCTTGTTCAAAGCCGGGAACGTGGATAGCACGACTGTCGGCTTGCGCGCTTATGCGCCGCACAGGCTGGAACAGGGAGAGTACTGGTTGACCTTGCCTGAACAGGCCTTGTGGGTTTTCTAAGAACGTGTTGACAGCACAGCCAGAAAAACGATTTTTACCAAAGGAGACAGCAAGGTGCAAAAAAAATTATTGGCAACAGCAGTCCTGTCCGCGCTCAGCGGCGCAGCAGCAGCGCAAAGCAATGTGACCGTTTACGGTCTCATCGATATCGGTGTGGAGTACGTCAACAACGCTGACGCCACGGGCGGCAGCGTCATGCGCATGAGTTCTGGCGCGATGAATACCTCACGCATCGGCTTTCGTGGCGCGGAAGATCTGGGCGGCGGCCTGAAAGCGATTTTCCAGCTGGAAAACGGCTTCAAGCTCGATACCGGCGCTTTCGACAGCGATACCGGTCAATTATTCAATCGTCAGTCGAATATCGGTCTGGAAGGCGGCTTCGGCCGCGTGGTGGCTGGCCGCTCGTTCAGCACCACCTATGACTTCATTCTGCCATTCGATCCGATGGGCTATTCGGGGCAGTATTCGTGGGCGACTTCAGCCGGCGCCACGGGCGGACGTAAGGACGGCATGCCGTCCGGCGTGTCGAATCTGCTGAAGTATCAGGGTACGTTCGGCGGCTTCAAGCTGGGCGCGATGTATGGCTTCGGAGAAGTCGCCGGCAGTCATGCCGACTCTTCGAAGTATGGCGTCGGCCTGGGCTATGGCAATGGGCCGTTCTCGCTGGCGGCGACGTTCGATCGTGTCAACGGCACGGCAGCAGTTCCAGGCGGCACATATGACAAAACCGCCACGGCGCATCTGGCTGGCGGTTATCAGGTTTCGCAAGCCTTGAAATTCAGTCTGGGTTATCGCCATTACAAAAAAACGCCGGTTTCCGGTGCGGTCGATCTGCGCAGCGATCTCTTCTGGGGCGGCGGCAGTTACCAGTTCACGCCGGCACTGACTTTCATCGGTGCGGTCTATTATCAAAACCAGAAAAATCTGCCGGTAGACGCCGATCCGGTCATGTATTCGCTGCGCCTGAAATATGCGTTGTCCAAACGGACGGATCTGTACGCCAGCGCTGCCTATGCCAAGGCAAAGAACGGCAAGACGGTCGGTTTGTCGCGTGACGATGCTGGATATGACGACAGCCAGCGTGGCCTGACGCTGGGCATGCAGCATCGTTTCTAGGCAACCGCAGATGATGGAAAAAGCGAGGCTCCGGCCTCGTTTTTTTATGTATGCCTGGCAAGTCACAGCAAAACATCTGCATCGAGCGCTACAACCGAACGCTCCGATACGGCTGGCTGGCACACTGCCTGTTTCACAGCATTGAAAAAATTCAGGATGACGCCATCAGCCGGCTATGGACCTATAATCACGAGCGCCCCAACATGGCTATTGGCGGTATGGCGCTGAAACAATCATTGGCCTTGGCCGCGTAGCTTCTACCTTCAGGCCGCTAATGGGGGAATGACCGATGAATCAGCAGGGAGAAATGCAGTGAGCAGTGTGGAAAGTTTCGCCAGTCCGTTGATGTGGAGCGGTTTTATCGCATTTGTGCTGGGCATGCTGGCATTCGACATACTGATGCTGGGCGGACGTCATGCGCATAAGGTGACGGTCAGGGAAGCGCTGGGCTGGTCGATTGCGTGGGTGATGCTGGCGTTGTTGTTCAGCGGTTTATTGTGGTGGTATCTGGATCACAGTATCGGGCGCGAATTTGCACAGCAGAAGAGTCTGGAATTTCTGTCGGGCTACCTGATCGAAAAATCGCTGTCGGTCGATAATATCTTTGTGTTCCTGGTGATCTTCGGCTACTTCGGCGTGCCGCCGGAAATGCAGCGGCGCGTGCTGCTGTACGGTGTGTTCGGTGCGATCATCATGCGTGCGCTGATGATTCTGTTTGGCGCCTGGCTGATCGCGCAGTTTAGCTGGATCATGTATCTGTTCGGCGCGTTCCTGCTCGTCACCGGTATCAAAATGCTGATTTTCGCCGACAAGGAGAGCGATCTTAACAACAATCCACTGCTGAAATTTTTGCGCAGGCATCTGCGTATCAGCAACGAATATGACGGCGAGAAATTCTTCACCCTGCGCAACGGCGTGCGTTACTTCACGCCGTTGATGCTGGTGCTGATATTGATCGAAATGACGGATCTGGTGTTTGCGGTGGACAGTATCCCGGCGATTTTTGCGATTACCACGGATCCTTTCATCGTGTTTACGTCCAATATGTTTGCGATCATGGGTTTACGGGCGCTGTATTTCCTGCTGGCGGATGTGGCGGATCGTTTCCATTACCTGAAATACGGTCTGGCCTTGGTGCTGATGTTTGTCGGCGGCAAAATGCTGCTGGCTGACTGGTTCCACATTCCCGTCATGATATCGCTGCTGGTGGTGGCCGGCATCCTGACAGCTTCGATGCTGGTCAGTCTGGCGCTGTCGACAAAGAAGCCGTCCAGCTGATCTCATCTATGGCACGCCTGCCCCGTCTGCTTGTCCCGCATCAAGCACATCATCTGATACAGCGCGGCCACGACCGGCAATTCGTGTTTCGTGATGGCGCCGACCATGTGGCTTTCCTTGCATGGCTCAAGGAAGGAGCCAAACGCTTCGAGGTCGCCATTCATGCCTATGTATTGATGCCGGACCACCTGCATTTGCTGGCCACGCCAGTCGATGCCGAAGGGTTGGCGCGAACGATGCAGTGGGTCGGCCGGTATTATGTGCCTTACTACAATCTGAAATACCAACGCAGAGGCAGCTTGTGGCAGGGGCGCTATAAGGCTACAGTGCTGGATGCCGAGCGCTACCTGCTGCCATGCAGCCGTTACATCGAGCTGCATCCGGTCAGGACTGGCCTGGTGGCAGGGGCGGCGGATTATCCCTGGTCCAGTTACCTGCATCATATTGGCGCCAAGCCGGACCCGTTGATCACCGAGCATCGGCTGTACTGGACGTTGGGCAATACGCCGTTCGATCGGGAAGTCGTTTACAGGCAGCAAGCCGAACACATGCTGGCGCAAGCGGAGGTCGAGGCGATTACTCAGGCGACCATGAAGGGTTGGGCGCTTGGCGGAGAGGCATTTAAAACCAGTCTTGAAAAACAGACAGGCAGGCGCGTCAGCCCGGCAAAACGCGGCCGGCCGGCGAAGAAATCGATGCTTCCGCAAAACAAAAAATTCTAACAATCCACTGGATTTGGGAGAGTACAACAGAAATCATCGGCGCCGTCCCTGATCTCTAAATACATCTCGAAAACCGGAATTTGTTGGCGCTCTTCTCAGTTGGGTTATCCGTACTTGCGTTGAAATTACATGAGAGGTATCATGTAACTACTTATGCAACCAATGGAGATCACCATGTCATCAATTCACAGATCAAAGGTAGCGCGGCACCGCGAGCGGATGCGCGCGGCGGGGCTACGTCCTGTCCAGTTTTGGGTGCCAGACACACGCTCGCCAGAGTTCACGGCGCAAGTGCGCAAGCAGTGCCAGAGCCTGCAGGGCGACCCGGCAGAAGCTGAGGTTTTGCGCTTCGTCGAAGAGGCTGCATCGCACGTTGAGGGCTGGAAGTGATGCAGCGAGGCGACCTCGTGATGGTTTCATTACAGGGTGATTACGGCAAACCACAGCCAGCCTTGATCGTTCAATCAGACTTGCTAATCGACTTGGAGAGTGTCGTGCTGTGCCCGGTGACAAGCGATCTGCGTAATGCCGCGTTTCGCGTCACTGTGGAACCAAATCCGGCCAATGGGCTACACGCACTATCGCAAGTCATGGTAGACAAGCTCTCGACGTTGCCACGCTCCAAAATCAGCGGACCGTTTGGCCACCTCGATGATGAGCGGATGAAAGCGATAGATAGGGCGCTCTTGCTGGTCGTCGGTGTTATTTGACACCAGCCGCCACCTGGCGGCTGGTGACACGACTGCTTGCCTCTGGCCGGAGAAATCTGGGATTCCGGCTTACTCAGTATCACGGCGGAATTTTCTTTTACTCTGACCCCAATTAATAAAAAATAGAACCATGGGAGATTTCAATTCTACTCAGACCCTATTTATTTTCTGTTGAAGATTTGTCCATGCTGCACTATTCTTCGTTCCTTACTCTCAAAGAGATGGAACATTGTCATGCATGCGCAAGGTCTATACGATCCGGTGAATGAGCACGACGCTTGCGGCGTCGGTTTTATCGCTCATATCAAAGGGAAGAAAAGTCATGCCATCGTTGAGCAAGGCTTGCTCATCCTGAAGAATCTCGACCACCGGGGCGCGGTCGGCGCCGATCCGCTGATGGGTGACGGCGCCGGTATCCTGATCCAGATCCCGGATCGGTACTATCGTGAGGAAATGGCGCAGCAGGGTGTTGAATTGCCGCCGCCGGGCGAATACGGCGTCGGCATGATCTTCCTGCCGAAGGAACATGCCTCGCGCATTGCCTGTGAGCAGGGAATCGAACGCGCCGTGCTGGCCGAAGGCCAGGTCGTGTTGGGCTGGCGCGACGTGCCGGTCGACAGGGACATGCCGATGTCGCCGACCGTGCGTGAAAAAGAACCCGTCATCCGCCAGATCTTCATCGGCCGCGGTCCGGACATCATGGTGACCGACGCACTGGAACGTAAACTGTATGTCATCCGCAAATCGTCCGGCCACGCCATCCAGGCGCTGAACCTGATCCATGGCAAGGAATTTTTCGTGCCGTCGATGTCGGCGCGCACCGTCGTGTACAAGGGTCTGCTGCTGGCGGATCAGGTCGGCGTGTATTACAGGGATCTGCAGGATCAGCGCTGCGTATCCGCGCTGGCGCTGGTGCATCAACGCTTCTCCACCAATACTTTCCCCGAGTGGCCGCTGACGCACCCCTACCGCATGATCGCCCATAACGGCGAAATCAATACCGTCAAGGGTAACTTCAACTGGATGCGCGCCCGCGAAGGCGTGATGCAGTCGGCCGTGCTGGGCGACGATCTGAAGAAATTATTTCCATTGATCTATGAAGGACAGTCCGACACCGCGTGTTTCGATAACGTGCTGGAACTGTTGTGCATGGCAGGTTATCCGCTGGCGCAGGCGATGATGATGATGGTGCCGGAAGCCTGGGAAAACCACTCGCTGATGGACGACAACCGCCGCGCCTTCTATGAATACCACGCCGCGATGATGGAGCCATGGGATGGCCCGGCCGCGCTGGCCTTCACCGATGGCCGTCATATCGGCGGGACGCTGGACCGCAACGGCCTGCGTCCCGCACGCTATATCGTGACTGATGACGATCTGGTGGTGATGGCGTCCGAGTCCGGCGTGTTGCCGATTCCGGAATCCAGGATCATCCAGAAATGGCGTCTGCAACCAGGCAAGATGTTCCTGATCGATCTCGACGCCGGCCGCATCATCGACGACAAGGAACTGAAGGATACCTACGCCAACGCCAAGCCGTACAAGCAATGGATTGCGTCGGTGCGTGTCAAGCTGGACGAACTGAAAGCCGAACCGCCCGCATCCGGTTCGACCATGACGCTGCTGGATCGCCAGCAGGTATTCGGTTATACCCAGGAAGACATCAAGTTTCTGATGGCGCCGATGGCCCTGGCAGGCGAGGAGGCGATCGGCTCGATGGGCAACGACTCGCCGCTGGCCGTCATGTCCAGCAAGAACAAGACGCTCTACAGCTACTTCAGGCAACTGTTCGCGCAAGTGACCAATCCGCCGATCGACCCGATCCGCGAAGCCATGGTCATGTCGCTGGTGTCCTTCATCGGACCGCGCCCGAATCTGCTCGATACCAACAACATCAACCCGCCGATGCGGCTGGAAGTATCGCAGCCGGTGCTGAACTACGCCGATATCGCCAGGTTGCGTAACATCAGCGCGCATACCGGCGGCAAGTTCAAGTCGCATGAGCTGGATATCTGTTATCCGGTCGCCTGGGGCAAGGAGGGCATCGAAGCCTGCCTGGCCTCACTATGCGCCAAGGCCGTCGATGCGGTCCGGTCGGGCCATAACATCCTGATTGTCTCGGATCGCAAGGTCGATGCTGAACGGGTCGCGATCCCGGCGTTGCTGGCGACTTCGGCAGTCCACCAGCATCTGGTCAGCAAGGGTCTGCGCACTTCGACCGGTCTGGTCGTGGAAACCGGTTCCGCGCGTGAAACGCATCATTTCGCTTTGCTGGCCGGTTACGGCGCTGAAGCGATCTATCCTTACCTCGCGATGGAGTCGCTGACCGACATGGTCAGGGATCTGCCGGGTGATCTGTCAGGCGACAAGGCGATCAGCAACTTCCAGAAAGCGATCGGCAAGGGCTTGCTGAAGGTCATGTCGAAGATGGGGATTTCTACCTATATGTCTTACTGCGGCGCGCAGATTTTCGAAGCCATCGGTCTGCACCGGGCGCTGGTCGATAAATACTTCAAGGGGACGTCCTCCAGCGTCGAGGGCATTGGCGTGTTCGAAGTCGCCGAAGAAGCGCTGCGTCTGCACCGTGCCGCATTCAGCAACGACCCGGTGCTGGCCAATGCGCTGGACGCCGGTGGTGAATACGCCTTCCGGATCCGCGGCGAAGAGCATATGTGGACGCCGGACGCGATCGCCGTGCTGCAACATGCGACCCGCGCGAACAGCTTCAACTCGTACAAGGAATATGCGCAGATCATCAATGATCAATCCAGGCGTCACATGACCTTGCGCGGCCTGTTCGAATTCCGGATCGATCCGTCCAGGGCCATCTCTATCGATGCCGTCGAACCGGCGCAGGAAATCGTCAAGCGCTTTGCCACCGGCGCCATGTCGCTCGGCTCGATCTCGACCGAAGCGCATGCCACGCTGGCTATTGCGATGAACCGCATCGGCGGTAAGTCCAACACCGGCGAAGGCGGCGAAGACGTCAATCGCTACCGCAACGAATTGAAAGGCATTCCGATCAGGCAGGGCGCGACCCTGGCGTCCGAAATCGGCAAGGAGGTGGTGGTTGTCGACATTCCGCTGCAAGCCGGCGACTCGCTGCGTTCACGCATCAAGCAGGTAGCGTCCGGTCGTTTCGGCGTGTCGGCTGAATACCTGGTTTCCGCCGATCAGATTCAGATCAAGATGGCGCAGGGCGCCAAGCCGGGCGAAGGCGGCCAGTTGCCGGGCCACAAGGTGACCGACTACATCGCGACATTGCGCGTGTCGGTGCCGGGCGTCGGCCTGATTTCGCCGCCGCCACACCATGATATCTATTCGATCGAAGATCTGGCGCAACTGATCCACGACCTGAAGAACGTCAATCCGCGTGCCTCGGTCTCGGTCAAGCTGGTGTCGGAAACCGGCGTCGGCACGGTTGCTGCCGGTGTCGCCAAAGCCAAGTCTGATCACATCGTGATCGCCGGTCATGACGGCGGCACTGGCGCCTCGCCGCTGTCCTCGATCAAGCATGCCGGCACGCCATGGGAACTCGGTCTGGCCGAAACCCAGCAGACGCTGATTCTCAACGGTTTGCGCAACCGCATCCGTGTGCAGGCAGACGGTCAGATGAAAACTGGCCGAGACGTCGTCATCGGTGCGTTGTTAGGTGCGGACGAATTCGGTTTCGCTACCGCGCCGCTGGTGGTCGAGGGCTGTATCATGATGCGCAAATGTCATCTGAACACTTGCCCGGTCGGCGTGGCAACGCAGGATCCGGTCTTGCGCGCCAGGTTTTCCGGCAAGCCGGAACACGTGGTCAACTTCTTCTTCTTCGTCGCCGAAGAAGTGCGTCAGATCATGGCGCAGCTGGGTGTCAGCACTTTCAACGAACTGATCGGTCGTTCCGATCTGCTCGACCGTTCCAGGGCAATTGCGCACTGGAAGGCGCAAGGTCTGGAGTTCAGCAGGATTTTCCATCAGCCGGCCAGCCCGACGCCCTATTTCCACACCGAAGAACAGGATCACGGTCTGGACAAGGCGCTCGACCGCAAACTGATCGCGCAGGCAAAGATGGCGCTGGAAAAGGGCGAGAAGGTTTCTTTCATCTCGCCGATCAAAAACCTGAACCGTACCGTTGGCGCCATGCTGTCGGGTGAAGTCGCCAGGCGTTACGGCAACGAAGGTTTGCCGGACGACACCATTCACATCCAGTTGCGGGGCACGGCAGGACAGTCAGCAGGCGCATTTTTGGCGCATGGCATCACACTGGATCTGATTGGTGAAGGCAACGACTATGTTGGCAAGGGCTTGTCGGGCGGTCGCATCATCGTGCGTCCGAACACAGAATTCCGCGGTCGCGCCATCGACAACATGATCTCCGGCAATACCGTGCTGTATGGCGCAACTTCCGGCGAAGCCTTCATCAATGGTGTGGTCGGCGAGCGTTTCGCGGTGCGTAACTCCGGCGCGATTGCGGTCGTCGAAGGCAGCGGCGATCACGGTTGTGAATACATGACCGGCGGCACCGTCGTCGTGCTGGGCGCTACCGGACGTAACTTTGCGGCAGGCATGTCCGGCGGCATCGCCTACGTGTATGACGAAGCCGACGATTTCGCAGGCAAGTGCAATACGGCCATGGTTGCGCTGGACAAGGTGTCGTCCAACATCGAACAGGAAGCATCGACGGATCACGCCATCTGGCACCGCCTGCAACGCGGCGGCACTGGCCAGACCGATGAAGTGATATTGCGCGGCTTGATCGAGCGTCATGTCAAATATACCGGCAGCACGCACGCGCGCCACTTGCTGGACAATTGGGCGGCATCGCGCAGCAGGTTCGTCAAAGTCTTCCCAACCGAATACAAACGCGCGTTGAGCGAACTCCATGCAGCCGAAACGAGTGCCAAAGACAAGGTGCCTGCATAGTAGACAGCGCCAGGCAGTCTGAACGATCGATACGAAACGACACGCAAGGCCGGCGATTCCGGTAAGGACAGAATCGCCGGTCGCCTGTCCTTAGTGAAGAATGTGAGTGGAAAATGGGTAAAGTAACCGGTTTTATGGAATACGGGCGTTTGCAAGAGGCGAGCGAAGCGCCGCAGTCGCGCATCAAGCATTACAAGGAGTTCATTTTGCATCTGGGCGATGCAGAAGCGAAAATACAAGGCGCGCGCTGCATGGATTGCGGCATCCCGTTCTGCAGCAACGGCTGTCCGGTCAACAACATCATCCCCGACTGGAACGATCTGGTCTATCGCGGTAACTACGAACAGGCGCTGGACACGCTGCATTCGACCAACAATTTCCCCGAATTCACTGGCCGCATCTGTCCGGCGCCTTGCGAGGCAGCCTGCACGCTCAACATCAACGACGATGCCGTCGGTATCAAGTCTATCGAACATTTCATCATCGACAAGGGCTGGGAAAACGGCTGGATCACGCCGCAACTGGCCGTCGTCAAGACCGGCAGAAAAGTCGCCGTGGTTGGCTCCGGCCCTGCCGGCCTGGCCGCAGCGCAACAGCTGGCGCGCGCCGGCCATGACGTGACCGTGTTCGAAAAAAATGATCGCGTCGGCGGCCTGCTGCGTTATGGCATCCCCGATTTCAAGATGGAAAAGTTGCACATCGACCTGCGCATCGAACAGATGCAGGCCGAAGGCGTGATTTTCCGCACCGGCGTATTGGTGGGCAAGGATTTCCCTGCCAATGTCACCAACTGGTCCAGGGAAACCGTATCACCGGAGCAGCTGAAAAAAGATTTCGATGCTGTCGTGATTGCCGGCGGCGCCGAGCAGCCGCGCGACCTGCCGGTGCCGGGCCGTGAGTTGCAGGGCGTGCATTTCGCTATGGAATTCCTGCCGCTGCAAAACAAGGTCAATGCCGGCGACAGACTCAAGGGCCAGATCATGGCGACTGGCAAACACGTGGTCGTCATCGGCGGCGGCGATACCGGTTCTGACTGCGTCGGGACATCGAACCGTCACGGCGCTGCCTCGGTAACCCAGTTCGAGCTGATGCCGCAACCGCCGGAAATGGAAAACAAGCCGCTGGTGTGGCCGTACTGGCCGGCCAGGCTGCGCACCTCCTCATCGCATGAAGAAGGTTGCGACCGCGATTGGGCAGTTGCCACCAAGCGTCTGGAAGGCAAGAACGGCAAGGTCGAGAAACTGATCGCCGTGCGCGTCGCATGGCAGGACGGCAAGATGCGGGAAGTGCCGGATTCCGAATTCGAAATGCAGGCCGATCTGGTGCTGCTGGCGATGGGCTTCGTCTCGCCGGTGCAGCAGGTTCTGGATGCCTTCGGCGTCGACAGGGATCAACGCGGCAACGCCAGGGCAAGCACCGATGGCGAAGGCTGCTATCAGACTTCGGTCGACAAGGTATTTGCCGCAGGCGACATGCGTCGCGGCCAGTCGCTGGTGGTGTGGGCGATTCGCGAAGGCCGTCAGTGCGCGCGCGCAGTGGACGAGTTCCTGATGGGCGCATCGTTGCTGCCACGCTGAGTTACTCAGCATCACGATATGCGGCCACCGGTTCGTTACAGCATTACTTCCAGCGATTGTGCCGCCCATGTGTTCGATCTCACCGTGACGGTCGATGCACCGGCTGCTGACGGTCAGGTATTTTCATTGCCGGCCTGGATTCCCGGCAGTTACATGATGCGTGAATTCGCGCGCCATATCGTGCAGATCCGCGCTGAAGCGGCGGGGCGCAAGGTGGTATTGCGCAAGCTCGACAAGCACACCTGGAAAGCTGCGCCATGTGCTGGTCCGCTGACGCTGAGTTATCAGGTCTATGCCTGGGATCTGTCAGTGCGCACGGCGCATCTGGATCAGACACATGCTTTTTTCAACGGCGCCAGCGTATTTTTATGTGTCGAAGGGCAGGAACAGGCGCAGCACGTCGTCGATATCCGCCGTCCGTCCGGCGCTGCCTATGCACGCTGGCGTGTGGCGACGGCGATGCCGACACTGAGAGCGCAGCCTTACGGCTTCGGTACCTATGCCGCAAGCGATTACGACGAATTGATCGACCATCCGGTCGAACTCGGTAATTTCACGCTGACCGGCTTTACCGCGCATGGCGTGCCGCATGACATCGTGATTACCGGCAACGTGCCCAATCTCGATCTGGCGCGGCTATCGGGCGATCTTAAAAAAATCTGCGAAGCGCAGATTGCTTTCTTCGAACCGGAGAGTAGGCGCGCGCCGATGTCGCGCTACGTGTTCATGACGCTGGCGCTGGGCGACGGTTACGGCGGGCTGGAACACCGCGCATCAGCGGCGCTGATCTGCATGCGCAACGATCTGCCGGTCAAGGGCAAGCCGGAGACCGGCGATGGCTATCGGACTTATCTCGGGTTGTGCAGCCACGAATATTTTCATACCTGGAACGTCAAGCGCATCAAGCCAGCAGCGTTTGCGCCTTATGATTTGCGGCAAGAGGGCTACACCTCGCTGCTGTGGCTGTTTGAAGGCTTCACCAGCTATTACGACGATTTGTTTCTGGTGCGTACCGGACTGATCGATACGCCGGTTTATCTGAACCTGCTGTCCAAGACCATCAATGGCGTTTTGCGCGGCAGCGGCCGCTGCAAGCAGAGCGTGGCTGAATCGAGCTTCGATGCCTGGATCAAATACTATCGCCAGGATGAGAATGCCCCTAATACGATCGTTAGTTATTATGCCAAAGGCGTGCTGGTAGCGCTGGCGCTGGATCTGACGATCCGCAGTGCCACTAGAGAGCGCAAGTCGCTCGATGACATCATGTTGGGGCTATGGCAGCGTTATGGCCGCCAGTTTTACAACCGCGATGGTGGCGTGGGCATAGGCGAAGATGAGGCTCTGGGCTTGTTTGAAGAGATCAGCGGCATCGAGCTGAAATTTTTCTTCGACCGTTATATTCACGGCACCGACGATGTGCCGCTGCAAGACTTGCTGGCGTCATTTGGCGTCACTGATGCCGATGCGGGCAAGGAGACCAAGCCAGGCATGGGGATACGCGTGACGCGCGATGGCAATGAGGCCAGGATCGCCAATGTTTACGAAGGTGAGTCTGGACAGCGCGCCGGTTTGTCTGCCGGCGATCGTCTGGTGGCGCTCGATGGTGTGCGTGTTCCTGCTGCCGGTATGGAAGGCTTGCTGATGCGCTATCGCAAGAACGACACGGTCGAGCTGCATGTGTTCCGTCGTGACGAGCTGATGGTTTTTCAGGTGAAACTGGAGAACGACGGTGCGCCGCAAGTGCGCTTGTCGGTACAGGACAAGCCGGCTGCCGTCGTGAAAAAGCGGCGAGCCTGGCTGATGGAGAAAGATGAGATAACTCAGTGAGATAAGCCCCCAGCTAGAGCGTGTTATGAACTTTGCATGTGAGCGGCTATCACAATCCGCCGCATCTCGGGACGGTTCATTTCCAGATATCACAGGACGGTGCTGGCATGATCCGCCAGACGCGAACGTTCGCCGCGCGCCAGAGTGACGTGGCCGCCGTGCGACCAGCCCTTGAAGCGGTCGACTACATAGGTCAGGCCGCTCGAACCTTCGGTCAGGTAAGGCGTATCGATCTGCGCAATGTTGCCGAGACAGATGATTTTGGTGCCGGGGCCGGCGCGGGTCACTAGGGTTTTCATTTGCTTTGGCGTCAGGTTTTGTGCTTCGTCGACGATCAGGAATTTATTGACGAAGGTACGGCCGCGCATGAAGTTCAGCGATTTGACCTTGATGCGCGAGCGGATCAGCTCCTGGTTTGCCGCGCGCCCCCATTCGCCGGCGTCGCCGTCGGGCTTGTTCAGCACTTCCAGATTGTCGTCGAAGGCGCCCATCCAGGGACTCATTTTTTCTTCTTCGGTGCCGGGTAGGAAGCCGATGTCTTCGCCTACCGGTACGGTGGCGCGGGTGATGATGATTTCATTGTAGGTCTTGGTTTCCAGCACCTGCGTCAGGCCGGCGGCCAGTGCCAGCAGCGTCTTGCCGGTACCGGCCTGGCCCAGCAGGGTAACGAAGTCGCATTCCGGATTCATCAGCAGGTTCAGCGCGAAGTTTTGTTCGCGGTTACGCGCCGTGATGCCCCAGACCTTGTTTTTGGCGTGACTGTAGTCGCGCAGGGTTTGCAGCACGGCAGTCTTGCCGTTGATTTGCGTGACTTGTCCGTAAAAGGGCGGTTCGCTGTTTCCGGGTTCGATGAAGACGAATTGATTGACCAGCAGCGAGGGTACGCGCGGGCCGGTGATACGGTAGTAGGTATAGCTGCTGCCGCGCCTGTTCTCTTGCCAGGATTCCATGTCTTTGCCATGTTTGCGCCAGAAATCATCCGGCAATTGCTGTATGCCTGAGTACAGCAGGTCGCTGTCTTCCAGCACATGGTCATTGAGGTAATCTTCGGCAGGCAAACCGATGGCGCGCGCCTTGAGGCGCATGTTGATGTCTTTGGACACCAGCACCACCGGGCGGTCCGGATATTGCTGATCCAGCGCGCGCACGATTTCCAGAATCTGATTGTCGGCTTTGCCTTCCGGCAGTTTGGTGTTGGTCGGCAGCCTGGTCTGGAAAAACAGGCTGCCCCTGGCGTCCTTGTTGCCGAGTTTGGAGAGCGGGATGCCGAGGTCGATGGCATCTTCGGCGATGTTGTTGACCAGTGCGTCGAGCGAGCGCGAAACCTGACGCGCATTGCGGGCGACTTCCGACATGCCCTTCTTGTGGTCGTCGAGTTCCTCCAGCGTGATCATCGGCAGATAGATGTCGTGTTCCTTAAAGCCGAACAGCGAGGTCGGATCATGCAGCAGCACATTGGTATCGAGCACGAACAGCTTGGACGCGCCGGGTTTGCCGGTGGCGCGACTGGTGCGTGATTCGACTGGTTTGGGGCTTGCGTGCGGTTTCCCGGCCTGGCTTTTGCCGCTGATCCCGGTTGTCCGCGCCACGGCTTTGGCGGCAGCAGGCTTGGCTGATGTGGTATGGGGCTTTCTGGCAGGTTTGTCGCGTTTGGCTTTGGGATAATCTTTGGGCGCCAATAAAGTGGCTGCTTGACTCGGCAGTTTGGGCAGGGGCATCAGAACCTCGGCATTGTTTTTACGAAACCCAGTACTTCATCGACATGTGATGGCAGCTTCACTCCGCGCCATTCTTTCACCAGTGTGCCCGATCCGTCAATCACGAACGTGCTGCGTTCGATGCCGCGTACTTTCTTGCCGTACATATTCTTCATTTTCATGACATCGAACATGATGCAAACAGTTTCGTCAGGATCGGAGATCAGTTCGAAGGGCAGGCCCAGCCTGGCTTTGAAGCTTTCGTGCGACTTCAGGCTGTCGCGGCTGATACCGAAGATTTCGGTGTCGTGCTGCTGGAATTCAGGATAGCTTTCGCGAAACTGTATGCCTTCGGTCACGCAGCCTGGCGTATTGTCTTTGGGATAGAAGTACAGCACCAGATTTCTGCCCCGGTAATTCGCTAGCGAAAAGGTTTTGCCGCTGGTCATCACCGCGGAAAATTCGGGTACGGTTTTGTTCAGTATGGATGGTGTGTGGTCAGTCGACATAGCGTCCTGAAAGAGGTTGTATTTGTCGGGAGTTCAAGCCGCCTGCAGGATCAGGTCGCCGGAACGGCCCGGCAGCTTGCCCCATGTCACGGGAAGAATTGGCAGGATGTCGTCTTTCACACTGCGGTAATAGTCGCCCATCGATACCAGATCGTAGCCTTGCGCGCGCCAGCCAAGCAGCAATTGTTCGAAGATGGGGGCAAGTTTCTGTCCTTCCAGTTCGGCGTGCAGCGTGAATACATGATCGCGCACCTGCTGCCCGGTCAGTCGCAACAGCATGGCCGCGACATTGGATGTATCCATGACGACGCCGTCGATGGTGCGTCCGAGCAGCTCGTCGAGTGTCGGCAGTGTGGTCGGTAATTGTACGCAGAATAGGGCTTTGCTTGGCACCGACAGGTGGTGCGGGCCGGCTGCGATATCTTCCAGCATGCCATCTTCTCGCAACGCCGCGCGGCCGTCGGAGGCGTAGGTGATGCCGAATGCATCGAGCTGGACGAAGGCGTCTTCATTCATTTGCCAGCCGGCAGCGCCATGCGTCACTGGCGCATGGCCGAAGATGTCGTGGAAGCGGGCATAAGAGCGCTGCATGATGTCCTGCGTCCAGGCAGCATCGCGCATGCGCACGTTGTCTTGCCAGACCCGGTGGTCCCAGGTGTGGATGCCGCATTCGAAGCCGGCATCGCGCACCGCGCGCATGGTGTCGGCGCAGGTCTTGCCGATGTCTGGCGCCGGCAGCAGCGTGCCGTACATCAGTGTTTTGATGCCGTAGTG
Organism: Herbaspirillum sp.; assembly: GCA_049278475.1. Lineage (GTDB taxonomy): Bacteria > Pseudomonadota > Gammaproteobacteria > Burkholderiales > Burkholderiaceae_D > Herbaspirillum. The sequence continues at coordinate 27,247 of JBAPMF010000050.1, forward strand.
TTCAACCACGGAGGTGCGTGACACCTTGCTGAAAAAACCGGGACGAAATACCTGTTTGAGCGCCCAGCCCGTATGGTCGGGGCCGAGGGAAAACAGAAAGCTCGCTTTGGCGCCATGGCGCAGCAGTTGCTGAACCAGATTGGGAACGCCTTCGCGGGTGCCGCGGTAGGTGTCAGCATCGATTTTGAGAGTGAGCTGAGGCAAGATGTCTGGTTTTCTTGATGGGAAATAAATGAGCGGAGAAAATTCAGTCGACCAGCGCGCGTGCTGCCGTGACCTGGTTGCGGTAGGCGTTGAAAATATTGCGCAGCGCGTCGGCCATGGTGACGCCCGGTTTCCAGTCCAGTTCTGCGCAGGTATTGATGATCTTCGGCACACGGTTCTGGACATCCTGATAGCCTTTGCCGTAATAGGCGGCGGCAGTCGTTTCCAGCAGTTCGACCTGCCTGGCCGAGCCAGCGTATTCAGGATATTCGGCGGCCAGCTTCAGCATCATGCTGGCCAGTTCGCGGATCGAATAGTCGTTGGCTGGATTACCGATGTTGTAGATTTTGCCGGAGGCGATGCCGTCTTTGTTGGCGATGATTTTCATCAGCGCATCGATGCCGTCGTCGATGTAGGTGAAGGTGCGCTTTTGCTGGCCACCGTCGACCAGGGAGATGTTTTCGCCGCGCACGATGTGGCCAAAGAATTGTGTCACGACGCGGGAGCTGCCTTCTTTCGGTGTATGGATGGAATCCAGGCCGGCGCCGATCCAGTTGAACGGACGAAACAGCGTGAAGTTCAGCTGCTCTTCCATGCCATAGCCCCAGATCACGCGGTCCATCAATTGCTTGGCGCAGGAATAAATCCAGCGCGGCTTGTTGATCGGACCGCACACCAGTTCGGATGCTTCAGGGTCGAACTCAGCGTCGTGGCATAGGCCATAGACTTCCGAAGTCGATGGGAACACCAGATGCTTGCCGTACCTGGCGGCTGAACGCACGATCGGCAGATTGGCTTCAAAGTCCAGCTCAAAGACGCGCAAGGGTTGGCTGACGTAGGTCGATGGCGTCGCAATGGCGACCAGCGGCAGGATCACGTCGCATTTTTTGACGTGGTATTCGACCCACTCCCTATTGATCGTGATGTCGCCTTCAAAGAAATGCATACGCGATTGGTAAGCTGCATTTTCCAGAATGCCGGTGATGCGGTCAGTCATCATGTCCATGCCGTAGACATGCCAGTCCGTGGTTTCCAGGATGCGTTTGGACAAGTGGTGGCCGATGAAGCCGTTGACGCCGAGAATGAGGACTTTTCGCATGATGTACAGGAGGCTTAGGCAGCCATGTATTCCAGATAATTGTTGAGAGAGACATCCTGATCGTTGATCCGTATGCTCAGGATCTGCAGATAGTTACCGTCGCCGCAGCGTGCGTACAGGCAGCCGTCTTCGAAGAATCTGTCCTGGGCGCGGTGTGACCTTTCCAGGGTCAGACGGACGTCGGTTGGGACCATGCGCGTTCTTGCCAGCGTAATTTTATCCCCTGAGATTTCCTCGAAGGCTCCCGGATAAGGCGGCGCAACGGCGCGGACCAGATTGTGTATATGTTGCGCCGTTTTTCCCCAGTCGATCCGGCCGTCTTCCGGCTCGCGGCCGCTGAAATAGCTCCCTTTGCTCAAGTCATTGGGCAGCGTGGGCGCGCATCCGGCCAGCATCGATGGCAAGACGCGCCATAAAGTCTGCTCGGCAGCAAGGACGACTTTGCCGAATACTTCGAAGGCGGTATCGTCCGGCAGAATCGGCACCGTCGTCTGGGCGACGATGGCACCGGCATCCGGTCTGGCCGTCATGGCATGCAGTGTGGCGCCGGTTTCGGTTTCGCCGTGCAGGATTGCCCAGTTGACCGGCGCGCGGCCGCGGTATTTCGGCAGCAATGAGCCGTGCATATTGTAGGCGCCGTGTTCGGCCATGGCTAGCAGGCTGGGCGGCAGCATGCGGCGGTAATAGAAGCTGAAAATGAAATCCGGCCGGGCCGTCTGCACCTGTTCCTGCAACTGCGGCGATTCGGGATCCTCCGACATGAGGCAGGGAATGCCGTATTCGCGGCAGACGCCTGCGACGGAATGGAACCAGATATTTTCAGCCGGACTGTCTGCATGGGTGACGACCAGTGGTACGTCCACACCGCGCGCCAGCAACGTCTTCAGGCAGCGCACGCCAACATCGTGATAGGCGAAGACGACGGCTTTCATGAGCTTTGCCTGTCCTGGCCGGGAGTCTGCTCGATGATTGCTTGCAGCACATAGCGCGGCCGCGCGCGGACCTGTAGATAGATGCGCCCGACATATTCGCCCAGGAGGCCGATGCCGAATAGGATCACGCCCATCAGGAAAAAGGTGATGGCGAACAGGGTGAACACGCCTTGCACTTCGGAACCGAACAGGAGGCGGCGCAGCAATATCAGAATGAATAGCGCCGCCGAAGCGAACGACAGGCCGATGCCCAGCAGCGAAAAGAATTGCAGCGGCACCAGCGAAAAGCCGGTGACCAGATCGAAATTCAGGCGGATCAGCTTGTACAGCGAATACTTGGATTTGCCAGCCGTGCGTTCTTCGTGTTCGACGATGATTTCGGTCGGATTGCGTGCGAAGGTATAAGTCAGAGCCGGCACGAAGGTGTTGACCTCGCGGCATTGATTGACCAAGTCGATGACATTGCGGCCATAGGCGCGCAGCATGTTGCCCTGGTCGGTCATCTTGATGCGCGTGGTCTTTTCGCGCAGGCGGTTCACGGCCATGGAAGTCCAGATGCGCCATGCCGCGTCCTGGCGCCGGCGGCGGATCGAGCCGACGTAGTCATAGCCTTCGCGCATCTTGGCCACCAGATTGCCGATTTCTTCCGGTGGATTTTGCAGGTCGGCGTCCAGGGTGACGATGATGTCGCCGCGGGTGGCCTCGAAGCCGGCCAGAATCGCCATGTGCTGACCGTAGTTGCCATTGAACAGAATGACGCGGGTCACCTCCGGGCGCAAGCGGTATTGTCCGGCGAGAATGGCGGCTGACCGGTCGTGGCTGCCATCGTCGACGTAAATGATTTCATAGGTGGTGGCCAAAGCGTCCAGCGCCGGATAGAGGCGCTCGAATAGTCCGGCCAGACTGGATTCTTCGTTGTATACGGGAATGACGACGGAAAGTTCTGGTTTCATCAAGGCCTGGATAGATTTATGCGAGTACGGATTTTACTGCGCCGACTACGCGTTTGACATCTTCTTTCTCCATGGCGGTCAACATCGGCAGCGAGACGATCCGGCGACCGATGCGTTCGGCGATGGGGAACATGCCTTCCCTGAAGCCGCGCTCGCGGTAGAGTTTGAGCAAATGGATGGGCGGGTAGTGATAGCCGATGCCGATCTGGCGCTCCATCATTTTTTCCATGAAAGCGGCGCGCGTGATGCGTTCCGGCAAGACCAGCTGATACATGTGCCAGTTGCTGTTGCCGGCATCCACGAGCGGCAGCTGGGCGCCGCTTTGCGTTTCGAAATCAGGGCCGAAGGCTTCGAAGTAGTGCCGCGCCAGGCTGCGGCGCTTTTCGGTGATGGCGTCGATATGGGCGAACTGGCCCAGACCGATGGCTGCGGCGACGTCGGTCATGTTGAACTTGCCGCCCAGCACGTCGACTTCCAGACCGTCGAAGCCGCTGCGGGTAACGCCTTGCAGACGGTATTTTTCCGCCAGGCGCGCTTCTTCGGCAGTGTTGACGACCAGGCAACCGCCTTCAGAACTGGTGATGTTCTTGTTGGCCTGAAAACTGAACGAAACAAAGTCGCCGAATGCGCCGATGCGCTTGCCGTTCCAGGTCGAGCCGAGCGCCTGCGCGGCATCTTCGATGACGCGCAGATGGTGTTTTTCGGCGATGGCGTACAGGCGCTCCATATCGACCGGCAAGCCTGCCAGATAGACCGGGATCAGCGCTTTGGTGCGCGCGGTGATGGCGGCTTCCAGTTGGTCCAGATCGATGTTGCGCGTGACCGGATCGATGTCCGCGAACACTGGCGTGGCGCCGACTTCGATGATGACGTTGGCGGTGGCCACCCACGAGATGGGAGTGGTGATGACTTCATCGCCGGCGCCGATGCCGGCAATGCGCAGGGCGATTTCCATGGTGCAGGTGCCGGAATTGAAGCTGCGCACGATACGGCCGCCGAGATAATCCGACAGCGCTTTTTCGAACGCCAGCACCCTGGGACCGCTGGTGATCCAGCCCGAGCGTAATACTTCACTGACGGCGGCAATGGTGGCTTCATCGATGACCGGTCTGGAAAACGGCAGGAAGGCTTGAGTCATGAAGTACTCACGAGAAATCGAGCGGTGAAAATCAGCTTCTGGCCAGCAGGATGACGCCGGCAATGATGACCGTAATGGCCAGCAGCCGCTGCGCCGAGATGGCTTCACCGAGAAAATACCAGGCGCCGATGGCGTTGATGATATAGCCCAGCGACAGCAAGGGGTAGGCCACGGTCACGTCCACACGCGACAGGCCAATGATCCAGACGCCGACAGAAATGACATAGCAGCAGAGGCCGCCGATGATCGGCAGTTGCGTAATCAGGCTGACGCCGGTGGCGAACCAGTTGTCGGTGTTCAGGTGGATCGCGCCGACGGCATTGGTGCCGGCCTTGAGCAGTAACTGGGCGGCTGCGTTAAGGCAGATGCCGGCGAAAATAAACCCAAAGGTAGTAATGTTCATCGTTCGGTTTTCCTGCTCCTGTCGGTGGACTCAGGGTCATTGGCGACGATCACACGGCGCGGATCCTGTCCGATCAGGCGCATCGGCACGCTGCGCTGTTGCAGTGCGCGATAGATGGCGGGGACCATGATGGCCAGGTCTTTCCTGCCGGCGGCATGGTCGGCGACCCAGCGGGCGACGAAGGCATCGACCGTCGGCAGCCACAGCCAGGGTTCCTGCTGGAGGCCGAATGCCATTTCATCGGCGTGCCCGACCAGCGTCATGGTGCGGCCCAGGTAGAACGGCAGCGCCTGTTCGTAGCGGCCGACCAGATATATCGGCGTTTTTGGCGTGAGTTCGGCCTGTAGCACTGGTACATGATCGATACCGGCTGAATAGCGGCCCTGCGGATCGTGGCCCAGCAGCAGCAACTGTCCACTGAGGAAAGCGCCGGCAGCCAGCCAGACCATGGCCAGATCTTTCTGGCCGCGCGCGTAGCGGATAGCCAGAACCGCGCCGACGAAGGCGACGATCACCGCGGCATAAATCCACGGGACGTGCGCTGTGACCAGCGGCAGCGAATACGCATCTTTGGCCAGCGACGGCACGCGTGGAATGAAGGCCATGGCGATAGCGCAGGACACTGCCACGATCGATGCCGACAGCACGATGGCTTTGCCGGAAGTGCGCTCCAGATAGTCTGCGATCAGCAGCGCCAGCGCCGGGAAAATCGGCAGAATGTAGGACGGCAGCTTGGAGCCTGACATGCTGAAGAAGACAAAAATGAACACCGACCAGACCAGCAGCATCTTGCGCGGCTGGAATCCGCCGCGGTTCTGCTCATCGCGCAGGCTGCCCAAGAGACTTGGCAGAAGCGTGCCCAGCCACGGCAGGATGCCCAGCAGCAGAATCGGAATGAAGTAATACCAGGGGCCGGCGCGGCTATGAATCTTGGTGGTGAAGCGCTGAACATGCTCATGGATGAAAAAGAATTGCGGAAATTCCGGATTTTTCAGTGATACCAGCAGGAACCATGGCGTCGTGATGAGCAGGAACAGGATCAGGCCCTTGACCAGATGCAGGCGCTTCCAGATCGTCCAGTCGCGCGAAAAGAGGGTATACAGCGCCAGCGCCGCACCCGGCAGCACGATGCCGATCAGTCCCTTGGACAAGACCGCCAGCGCCATGCCGGCCCAGCACAGCAGCATGCCGTTGCGCTGCTCATCGCGGCTGGCGTCCGCGCGCTGCGCCAGCAGCAGGGCGCACATGCTGAGCGTCATCATCGCAGCCAGGCCCATGTCCAGCGTATTGACGTGACCCATGCCGGCCCAGAACAGGCTCGATGCCAGCACCAGCGGCGCGTAGAAGCCGACGCGCTGACTGAACACACGGCGGCCGGTATAGGCCACCAGGCCGATGCCGAACAAGCCGCACAGACCTGTCCATAGACGCGCCTGCCACTCGCCGAGGCCGAACAGTGCGAAGGTGATGGCGTTCATCCAGGTTTGCAGCGGCGGTTTTTCGAAGTACTTGATGCCGTTGAGGCGGGTGGTGATCCAGTCCTGAGTCACCACCATCTCGCGCGCCATTTCGGCATAGCGGCCTTCATCGGTCGGCACCAGCGTGCGCATGCCTAGCATGGTGAACCAGACCAGCAGGAAGAGAATCAGCAGTGTCAGAATGAAGCGCCTGGATTGGTATAGTTCGCGCATCAGGCAGCGTTCTTATCGAGGATGAGCGCCAGTGCGACTTTGCGGCCTTCCGCCATCAGGATGTTGTAAGTCCGGCAAGCGGCCTGGTTGTCCATGCACTCGACGCCGACGCGGCGCGCCGCCAGGATGCTGGTCAGGCGCGGATGCGCGAAGCGCTGGCGCCGGCCAGTGCCGAGAATGACGACATCCGGCAAGGTTGCATCGATCTGGATGAAATGCTCGGTGCTCAATTGTTCGAAGGACGTCACCGGCCAGACGACCGGCGGCGTTTCCGGCAATACCAGCAGACTGTGCGTGAAGCGGACGGCGTTGATCTCGATGCCGTTTTCGTCATAGGCGGTGATGGTCTGGTATTGCTGGGTTGCTGTGGCGTGGAGCTTCATGGCGCGCTTTGTCGAATTGCCGTTCGCGGCTGGGCGGATTTCGGATTTCGACAATCAGGTCTCAAAGTGCTGCATTGTAGCGTTTTCCTGTTCGGCAGCAGGCATATTCATTGATAGAATGCAAGGCTTTCGGCAAAATAGCCCGTTCCTGCCGATTTCGGCGGCGCTGCCGGACTGGCCTGTCCGGCCCACTCAAAGAAGGGATTTGCACTGTGCGACCGATTCAAAAATCGAAAAAACTGGCTGACGTCTGTTACGACATCCGTGGACCCGTGCTGGAAAAAGCACGGCAGATGGAAGAAGACGGTCACAAGATCATCAAACTGAACATCGGCAATCTGGCCGCGTTCGGTTTCGACGCGCCTGACGAAATCGTGCAGGACATGATCCGCAACATGAACAATGCCTCGGGCTATACCGATTCCAAGGGCCTGTTTGCGCCGCGCAAGGCTATCATGCATTACACGCAGCAAAAACATATCCAGGGCGTCGCCATCGATGACATCTACCTCGGCAATGGCGCTTCCGAACTGATGGTCATGAGCGTCAACGCTTTGCTCAACAGCGGCGACGAGGTCCTGCTGCCGTCACCCGATTATCCATTGTGGACAGCCGCCGTCAGCTTGTCCGGCGGCACGCCCGTGCATTATGTCTGTGACGAGCAGGCTGGTTGGCAGCCGGATACCGATGACATCAGGAAAAAAATCACTCCTCATACCAAGGCCATCGTCGTCATCAACCCGAACAATCCGACCGGCGCCCTGTACACCACGGAAGTGCTCGAGGAAATCGTCGAAATCGCGCGCCAGAACCAGTTGATCATTCTGGCCGACGAAATCTACGATAAAGTCCTGTACGACGGCAACACACATGTTTCGTTGGCTGCACTGGCCGACGACGTGCTGTTCATCACCTTCAACGGCCTGTCCAAGAACTATCGTTCCTGCGGTTACCGCGCCGGCTGGATGGTGGTCTCGGGCGAGAAAAAACATGCCAGGGATTATATCGAGGGTCTCAACATGCTGGCGTCGATGCGCTTGTGCGCCAATGCGCCGGGACAATATGCCATCCAGACAGCCTTGGGTGGCTACCAGAGCATCGATGACCTGGTGGCGCCTGGCGGCCGTCTGGCCAGGCAGCGCGATCTGGCGTACCAGCTGTTGACCGGGATTCCGGGGGTGAGCTGTGTCAAGCCGAAGTCGGCGCTATACATGTTTCCGCGCCTGGACCCATCGGTGTATCCAATCGAGGATGATCAGAAATTCGCCTACGAACTGCTGGCTGAAGAAAAAGTGTTGATCGTACAGGGCACCGGCTTCCATTGCGCGACGCCCGATCATTTCCGGGTGGTGTTTCTGCCGAATACTGACGACCTGACCGAATCGATGGGACGCATCGCGCGTTTCCTCGAAGGGTACCGCCGCCGGCACGGCACTGACTGATTTCGGCTTTACTATTTTTTGCATTTCCTGTTCACCACGAAGACATTATGAAATCCATCAAAGTAGGTTTGCTCGGCATTGGCACCGTGGGTTCCGGTACTTTCAATGTATTGCAGCGCAACCAGGAAGAAATTGCGCGGCGCGCGGGGCGCGGCATTGAAATTACCATGGTGGCCGATCTGAACACGGCGCGCGCCGTCGAGCTGACCCGTGGACGGGTCAAGGTGGTCAACGATGCCAATCTGGTCGTCAACGATCCGGACATCGATATCGTCGTCGAACTGATCGGTGGCCATGGCCTCGCCAGGGAACTGGTTTTGCAGGCGATTGCCAATGGCAAGCACGTGGTCACTGCCAACAAGGCGTTGATTGCCACGCACGGCAATCTGATTTTCAGGGCTGCGCAGGAAAAAGGCGTCATGGTCGCATTCGAAGCCGCCGTCGCCGGCGGCATTCCCATCATCAAGGCGCTGCGCGAAGGTCTGACCGCCAACCGCATCCAGTGGATTGCCGGCATCATCAACGGCACCACCAACTTCATCCTGTCCGAGATGCGCGACAAGGGGCTGGACTTCGATGCCGTACTCAAGGAAGCGCAACGTCTGGGTTATGCAGAAGTCGATCCGACCTTCGACATCGAAGGCATTGATGCCGCCCACAAGCTGACCATCATGGCCTCGATCGCTTTTGGCATACCGGTGCAGTTCGACAAGGCGTATGTGGAAGGCATCACCAGGTTGCAGGCGGCCGACATCCGTTATGCGGAACGACTCGGCTATCGCATCAAACTGCTGGGCATGACCCGTCAGACCGCCGATGGCATCGAGCTGCGCGTGCATCCGACCCTGATTCCAGCGGATCGTCTGATCGCCAATGTCGAAGGCGCGATGAATGCCGTCATGGTGCGCGGCGACGCCGTCGGCGAAACGCTGTACTACGGCAAAGGTGCCGGTTCCGAACCGACCGCATCGGCCGTCATCGCCGATCTGGTCGACATCACCCGTCTGGCCACTGCCGACCCGGAGCACCGCGTGCCTTACCTGGCGTTCCAGCCGCATGCCATGGCCAGCACGCCGGTGCTGGCCATGCAGGATGTCATCACCAGCTACTATCTGCGCATACGGGTGACCGACAAGCCGGGAGTGCTGGCCGACGTCACGCGCATTCTGGCGGACTCGTCGATTTCCATCGACGCCATGCTGCAAAAAGAAGCATCGGAAGCAGAGAAGCAGGCCGACATCATCATGCTCACGCACCAGACTCAGGAGCGCAACATCGAGGCGGCAATCATCAGGATCGAAGCTTTGCCGACGGTCATGGGCAGCGTGATGAAGATTCGTCTGGAAGCGTTGAATTGAATTAGGCGTTGTGTTAGCGGCTCTAAGCACGCAGGTGTGGCCGGCGCAACATGCGCGCCAACCAGCCGCGCGGCGCAAAGATCAGGGAC
>JBAPMF010000051.1:0-5565 GCA_049278475.1 Herbaspirillum sp.
TGCGGTTGGCACCATGGTCGTGTCGGGGCTGTTGCTCCAGCCAGACGCGAACTTCATGATAAGCACGTTCATCTTCGTGATGCTGTCATTTGTCGGCTACCTGTTTACAGAGAAACGCTTTCCATGAGATCACTGACCTGCCCTCCGATTTAGTACGAGATCGACGTAGAATCTGCGGTTAAAAAAGTATCTGCAAACTGCTGTGGTGTCAGATAAGCAAGAGAGCTGTGCGGACGCTCGGTATTATATTCACGACGCCATGCGGCAATGACTTCACGAGCATGCCGCATCGAGACGAACGAACTGGCGATTAACCCGAAACCGGGACAATTCAGGATCGTTTGCGGGAAGCCTTTGCCCTTTATATTTGTCTTTTTTATGAAATCCGGCGTCGCTGTTTCAAAAGAATTTACCTGCCGGTTTTTTTATAATCAGTCGATCAAGGATGAATTCGATGGGGGAAAGGTATGAATGTGATGCAGCAACGCGATGTCCATGCAGTCATGGAAGAGCCGCCGGTCGTCAGAAGCACTTTCGACGAGGTCATGGTGCCGGTCTATGCGCCCAGTACATTGGTTCCGGTGCGCGCGCGCGGACTGGAGTTGTGGGGGCAGGACGGCAAGCGTTATCTCGATTTCACTGCCGGCATCGGCGTCACCGGTCTCGGGCATGCCCATCCTGTCATGGTCGAGGCCCTGCGCCAGCAGGCGGAAACCTTATGGCATGTCGGCAACGGTTATACCAATGAACCAGTGTTGCGGCTGGCGCGCGCATTGACGCAGGCCACGTTTGCCGAGCGTGTATTCTTCAGCAATTCCGGCGCGGAAGCGAATGAAGCTGCCTTCAAGCTGGCGCGCAAATATGCGCATGAAAAATCCGGTGCGCACAAATCCCGCATCATCTCCTGCACTAATGCTTTCCACGGCCGCACCTTGTTTACCGTATCGGTCGGCGGTCAGCCCAAATATACGGAAGGCTTTGCGCCGCTGCCGGCTGATATCAGCCACATTCCATTCAATGACATCGATGCTGCGCGGGCCGCTATCGGCGATGACGTCTGCGCCGTCGTGGTCGAGCCGATACAGGGCGAAGGCGGCGTCCTGCCGGCCACGCCTGAGTATCTGCAAGCTTTGCGCGGCTTGTGCGATGCCAGCGGCGCCTTACTGATTTTTGATGAAGTGCAGTGTGGCATGGGGCGTACCGGTTCCCTGTTCGCTTACACCCGCTATGCAGTGACGCCGGATATCCTGACTGCCGCCAAGGCGCTCGGCAACGGTTATCCGGTTGGCGCGATGCTGACCACTAGCGCCATCGCCGGCGTCTTCTCGGTCGGCTCCCACGGCACGACTTACGGCGGTAATCCGCTGGCGGCCGCGGTAGCGCTCAGTGTGCTGAAAACGATCGATACGCCGGCCTTTCTGGCGCGTGTCCGGCAGGCATCGGATACATTGTTGCAGGCGCTGGAAGCGATCCGGCAGGATTATCCCCAGGTTTTTTCGGAGGTGCGCGGCAGTGGTCTGATGCTGGGCATGGTGCTGACGGATGCCTGGCAGGGGCGGGCCAAGGAAATCGCCAGATGCGCCGAAGCGCAAGGCTTGATGGTGCTCATCGCCGGGACGAATGTGCTGCGTCTGTTGCCCGCGCTGATCGTGTCCGATGCGCAAATCGATGAGGCGGATCTGCTATTGCGGCGCGCGCTGGATGCGTTTCTGCTGGCGCAGCAGTAAAGCAGGCTGGAGGGTCTATGTTTGTCGTCCGGCCGGTAGAAACCGGGGATATTCCCACGTTGGTGTCATTGGGGGCGGGCGCGCGCCCGGGCGTGCATACCTTGCCCAGGACGGTACTGGCGGTCGAGCATGCGGTGCAGCGTTCGCTGGCTTCGTTTACCGCCCATGTCGATATTCCCAGTGAAGAAGCGTATTTCTTTGTGCTGGAATCGAGCGACGCTGGATCGATCGTCGGCGCCGCTGCGATTACTGCCACGGCCGGGGCCGGCGGGACTTTCTTCGCTTTTCGCAATGACGTGATCCAGCAGGTTTCGCGCGACCTCGACATCAGTCATAGCGTGCATGTGCTGACCTTGTGCTCGGACCTGAGCGCTTATTCGCAATTGTCGGGGTTTTATGCGCATGACTGTTGCCAGGCCGGACGGCAGGCCGAATTGCTGTCACGCGCGCGTCTGCTTTTTGCGGCCATCGCGCCGCAGCGGTTCAGGAATAGGTTTTTTGCTTCGTTGAGCGGCATGGCGGATGTAAATGGGCGTTCTCCGTTTTGGGAGGCGCTGGGACGGAAATTTTTCAACATAGATTTCCTGGAAGCTGAGCGCGTCATCGAAGGGACGCGCGATCGCGCCCTGATCGTCGAAATGATGCCGCATTATCCGGTCTACGTGCCGCTATTGCCCGGTGAGGCGCAGACCGCCATGGGACAGGCGCATGGCGCAGGCGAGCTGCCGTTCCGTATCCTGTCGGAAGAAGGTTTCGAGCCGGATGAATTCATCGACATCTTCGACGGCGGGCCGATTTTGCAGGCGCACAGGAACTCGCTGCGTTCTTTCTCCGCATCGACGACGCATCAGCTTGCCGGCGCGTCGGTGACGGTACGCGATGCCTCTCCATTGCCTTATCTGGTCAGCAATACGAGGGAAGAGCGTTTTCGTGCGGTCGTGACCGATCTTGCGCCGCTGGAGCGGTCAGACGAACTATCGTTGCCGCCGGAAGTGTTGCGCGCGCTGGATGTCGTGGCGGGCGATTCTGTATCGTGCGTGAAACTGTGAGGCCGGAGATGCTGCTTGTACGCGCTGTCAAAGAGGACGATCTGGATGGCCTGATGGAACTTTCTACGCAGGCAGGAAGCGGCATGACCACCCTGAAGGCGGATCGCGGGATGCTCGGTCATCGGGTGGAAGTCGCGTGCGCTTCATTTGCAGAAAAAATTGCGCCGCCGCAGCGCGACTATCTGTTTGTGATGGAAGATCCGGCTGCAGGCTGCCTGGTCGGTGTGAGTGCGATCAAGAGCGCGGTCGGACTGGATGAGCCGTTTTATAACTACCGGATCGGGACTCTGGTGCATGCGAGCAAGGAACTGAAGGTGTTTTCCCGCATGGACACGCTCTACCTGTCGAACGACCTGACCGGCAGCAGCGAATTGTGTTCGCTGTTTTTACATCCTGCCTATCGCAGCGGCAGCAACGGCAAGTTACTGTCGAAGTGCCGGTTTCTTTTCATGGCGCAGTTTCCTCATTTGTTTTCCCGGAAAATCATTGCCGAAATGCGTGGCTTTCAGCGTGCTGATGGGACTTCGCCGTTCTGGGATAGTTTGGGCCGGCATTTTTTCAAGATGGATTTCAACCGTGCTGACGATTTGAGCGGCCTGGGGAAGAAATCCTTTATCGCGGAATTGATGCCGCGGCATCCGCTGTATGTGGCTTACCTGCCGCCGGAGGCACAGGAAGTCATCGGCCGGGTGCATGCGGATACCGCGCCGGCGCGCCGTCTGCTGGAACAGGAAGGGATGTATTACGAAGGATATGTCGATATCTTCGATGCCGGGCCGGTGCTGCAGGCGCGCGTGAGCGAACTGCGGGCAGTGCGTGAAGGCGCATTGGCGACTGTCCGGCTGGCAGTGCCGGATACCGCCGTCGATCACCCGGTTTTGGTCGCCAATACGGTACTGCATGATTTCCGCATCATTGCGCCGCATGCGCATGCGGGACAGGAATACATCGCATTGACTCCTGAGCATCAACGCTTGCTGAATTGCCGTTGCGGCGATCCGGTACGCACCATGTCGCTCACTCCCCAAAAGGGTACTTATGCATAGCCATTATATTGACGGTCAATGGATCGCGGGCGCAGGCCCGGAACTGGCGGTCTTCGATCCTGCCAGCGGACGCCGGATCTGGACAGGGACGGCGGCGACTGCGGCCGAAATCGACCGCGCCTGCCAGGCAGCGCGGGCCAACTTCGGCGCCTGGGCGAAAACCGGACTCGATGAGCGGATTGCCATCTGCGCGCGCTTTCGCGATCTGCTGAAAGCACATGGCGAAGAACTGGCGCGCCGCATTGCGCAAGAGGTAGGAAAACCCCTGTGGGAAGCGCGCACTGAAGTGACGTCGATGGCCGGCAAGATCGATATTTCGGTGCAGTCCTATCGTGTCCGCACTGGTGAAACGTCGGGTAGCATCGCTGACGGCGTCACTGTTTTGCGGCATCGTCCGCATGGCGTGTTCGGCGTATTCGGTCCGTATAATTTTCCCGGCCATCTGCCGAACGGGCATATCGTGCCGGCGCTGATCGCGGGCAATACGCTGGTCTTCAAACCGAGCGAGTATGCGCCGCAGACCGCGATCAGGACGGTCGAACTGTGGGCGCAGGCCGGCTTGCCAGATGGTGTCATCAATCTGGTCAATGGTGGCCGTGACACTGGCGCCGCACTCGCGCGACACGCCGCGCTGGACGGTATTTTGTTCACCGGCAGCTACCGGACTGGGACGATCCTGCACCAGCAGTATGCCGGCTGGCCGGGCAAGATGCTGGCGCTCGAAATGGGCGGTAATAATGCGCTGGTGGTGTGGCAGGTCAGCAATCTGGATGCTGCCGTGCATCACACCATTTTTTCTGCCTTTGTCAGCGCCGGTCAGCGTTGTACCTGCGCCCGTCGCCTGATCGTCGAAGATTCCGCGCAGGGACAGGCTTTTCTTCAGCGTCTGGTCGCGGTCGCGGGCAATATCCGTGTGGGTGCGTTCGATCAGTCTCCGCCACCTTTCATGGGGCCGGTGGTGTCCGCCGCCACTGCAAAACAGCTGCTGCAGGCCCAGGCCGATATGCTGGAGCGGGGCGGTAGAGCTTTGCTCGCCATGCGTCATCTGCAAGCCGGGACCGGTCTGCTGTCGGCGGGTATCATCGATGTCACCGAGGCCAGCGGGATTGCCGATGAAGAGTGGTTCGGACCATTGCTGCAAGTGGTGCGGGTCGCCGCTTTCGACGCGGCAATCGATGTCGCCAATGACACGCAATACGGTCTGGCCTGTGCTTTGCTGAGCGACGATGCGGCGCTCTGGCAACAGTTTCTGCTGCGCGCGCGCGCCGGTGTGGTCAACTGGAACCGGCCCACGACCGGCGCTGCCAGCACCGCGCCATTCGGTGGTGTGGGTAAATCCGGTAATCATCGTCCCAGCGCCTACTACGCAGCGGACTATTGCGCCTATCCGGTCGCGTCGATTGAAAACAGCGTGCTCGACATGCCGCAACAACTTTCACCTGGTCTGGTGTTTTAGCTTGGCGCAGATGCCCAATGGTAACCATGATGCATACCGCACGTGAATTCAATTTCGATGGCCTGGTCGGCCCATCGCATAACTACGCCGGCCTTTCTTTCGGCAATGTGGCTTCGTTCAACAACATCAAGAGTGTCTCCAATCCCAGGCAAGCGGCGCTGCAGGGCTTGATCAAGATGCGCGCCCTGGCGGCGCGCGGCTTTGCCCAGGCCCTGTTGCCGCCGCAGATCCGGCCCTGTTTCGCCTTGCTGCGCGCGCTCGGTTTCAGCGGTAGCGATGCGCAGGTG
>JBAPMF010000052.1:0-9355 GCA_049278475.1 Herbaspirillum sp.
GCTGGGCGGCACTGGCGCCGGGCCGAAGACAGCCGGATCGATGCGGATGCCGGCGGCCCTGATCGACTCCAGCAGCTTTAGCTCAGCGCCGGCCGGCACGCCGGTGGCGGCCAGATCGCTGTTATTAAAGAAAGAATAGATGCGCTTGTACTGGCCATAAAACAACTGGCGGTTCATCCATTCGTAGTCGAGCGCGAGTCCCAGCGCTCGGCGCACGCGCGGGTCCCTGAATCGATTGCGGCGCAGATTCATCACGAACCCCTGCATGCCGGCGCCGTTGGCATGTTTCAGTTCGCGTTTGACGATCTCGCCGCTGGTGAATTTGGGGCCGTTATAGTTGCGCACCCAGTTCTTCGCACTGTTCTCGACCACAACGTCAAACTCGCCGGCCTTGAAGGCCTCCAGCCGCGCTACGTCGTCCTTGTAGAAACGGTAGGTGATGCGCTCGAAATTGAAACTGCCTTTGCGCGCTGCGATATCGCTGCCCCAGTAGTCCGGATTCCGTCTGTAAGTGATGCTGCGACCGACATCATAGGCCTCGATGACATAAGGACCGCTGGTGATGGGCGGCGTCAACTGGATATCGTCGAAAGCAACGCCGGCTGCCCACTTTCTGGAAAACACCGGCACGCCGCCGACGATCAGCGGCAACTCACGGTTTTTCGTTTTGAAATCGAAACGTACTGTCTGCGCATCGACCACCACGCACTGCCTGACATCGGCAAAGATCGATTTGAATTGCGGCGCGCCTTTCGCCACCAGCGTATCGTAGGAATATTTGACATCCGCCGCCGTGACCGGATCGCCGTTGTTGAAACGCGCTTTGGGATGGAGGTGGAAAGTCATCGCCATGCGGTCCGGCGCCAGCATCATGTCGTCGGCCAGCAAGCCGTACATGGTGGCGACTTCATCGGACGATCCCATCGCCAGCGTTTCGAACATCAGCAGCGATACGCCTGCCGCCGCGATGCCCTTGAGCGAAAACGGATTGAATTTATCAAAGCTGGTGCGGCGGTCCGGATTGGCCAGATGGAGCGTGCCACGCTTGGGCGCAGCGGGATTGACGTAATCGAAGTGGGTAAAACCAGCGGGATATCTGGGCGTGTCGTACAGCGCGAAAGCGTGGCCGGCGCAGGCAGCGTCGCACCAGCCCAGGCTCGCCGCGCAAGCCAGCAACCATGAAGAGAGCGCCAGTTTACTCATGTGTGCCGGTCATATCGGATTTTCGGTTCTGTAAAATAGCGGGAAATAAGGACACCTGTATCTTGACATGAAGTCTCTTGCATACTGAAGAATTTCCTGTTTCTTCTTAATGGAAAGCTCAACCATCACCTGAGCTTCTTCTGTTGACTCATAAAATGTCAACTTCACACGCGCAATACCCCATTTCCTCGCGAACATATAAAGAGCCTCTGCATCATTCAAATTCTGTTGATGTAGACAGATAGCCAGATTGGCTTTGATCCCTGCTTGCTTAAACCGCACGATGGTATTCGAGACTTCTGCAAAACCCCCCGAGCCGCGAATCCTGTCATTTGAAGCCTCCGTCGCGCCATCAAGACTAACCTGTACGGTAGGTATTGCACATGACACTCTGCTCGCCTATCTTTCCATTCTCAACCAGAAAGCAATGCGGACATCGTGACTGGCAATGATAAGTCAGATAGAGGCTAATTCCCTGCGGGAGGAACCGACGAAATTTCATGCCTATGCTTCTTTGCTTTTAAAAATGCGATAACACAAATCAGTAATGCAGTGCCACTGCTCAAGAAAGAAAACCCATTAGCGAAATTAGTCACATCGCTCAATAGACCCGAAAGCCAGACGAACGCCGCACAAAACAAGGCGCGCACAAGCGATGCTGCAGAAAGCGTCGTGGTACGGCTCTCACTCCCAACAGGAATACTCAGATTAATCAAATAGGTGCTGTAAGAGGGTTGCATTCCTCTTACAATTTGATGACAAATAATCGCCACCAGAACGCTCCCTGTAGAGACAGCTTCTCCAGGAATCATCATCGCTATCGCCGCTACGGCAAACAGAACGACAAAGATCACCCAAGGCAGATTCGATGAAAGTGCCGACTTCGAGATATGGCTAAACGCATAAGCAACGAGCGAAGAAAGACATGCAAAACCGGCAAACAGCCATCCCATTGCTGCATAGTCCACACCCGAGGCCTGCAGCAACGGTTGATAAAAATTGAAGCCGGCACGCAGGCGGGAAAAAACCAACGCAACAATGACAATCCCGGCGAACAGTTCTTTGCTTGAAAAAATTTCGCCGAGACCTTGACGAACGATCGAAGAAAACCCTGGACGCAAAGAAGACCGGCATCGACTGAAAGGTGCTGCTAGATAAACTGCCGCCAAAAGCAAATAATAATGCGATCAACCACCCAGGCACGGAATGGCTTTGCATGACAAGACAAATCATCGCGCTTAGATAAACACCATTACCCGCGATCAGTGCTCGTTTTCTTCCATATTTATCGGCAAGCGCCCCAGCAGGTATTTCAAGCATCCACAAGAAGACAAATATGAGTGCGATAATGGCGCTATATTGCTCGAACGTGAAACCCGCATATGAGGTGTAAAACATAATTAAAACCGGTGCCAAGAAAGCCTCCAGACTAAGAACTGCCTGTATGTAGCACAAAGTCCGCCATCGCTTTAATGTGATGTTGCTCATTATTCTTCCGTAATAAAAATATTTTCTTTGTAGGCGTTGAATGCAACATGACATCCGTACTGATGCACATCTTCGAACGATTTAATTGTTCGCGTCCGATGACCATCGTCGTGATCTCGTCAACGATTAAACAGAGGATCCTGCAGCCGTTCGGCCCCGGAGGAGATCGTCAACACATTACTGTCCGCTCGCGCACTTCAGGGCAATTCAAGCGCGATATACTACATGAAACTGCAATCCCTCTTATTCCGCTTTGCCCGGCAGGCAAAACGAATCACCCGGAGTCCACATGGCATTTTTGCAAGGCAAGAAAATCCTGATCACAGGTCTGTTATCCCATCGTTCCATCGCCTACGGTATCGCCCAGGCATGCAGACGCGAAGGCGCGGAACTGGCGTTCACCTATGTCGGTGAACGTTTCAGGGAGCGCATCACCAGATTCGCGGAAGAATTCGACAGCAGGCTGATCTTTGACTGTGACGTCGGTAGCGACGAGCAGATCGATGCCTTGTTCGCCAATCTGGGCAAATCCTGGGATCGCCTGGACGGCTTGGTGCATGCGATCGGTTTTGCGCCGAACGAAACGATTGCCGGCGACTTTCTGGACGGTTTATCGCGCGAAGGCTACAAGATCGCCCACGACATCTCGGCCTACAGTTTCCCTGCCATGGCCAAGGCCGCGTTGCCGCTGCTGCGTCCGGACTCTGCGCTGTTGACGCTGACCTACCTCGGTGCCGGGCGCGTAGTGCCAAACTACAATACCATGGGTCTGGCCAAGGCTTCGCTGGAAGCCAGCGTGCGCTACCTGGCGGCATCGCTGGGTCCTAAGGGCGTGCGCGTCAACGGCGTCTCGGCCGGTCCGATCAAGACCCTGGCTGCCAGCGGCATCAAGGACTTCGGCAAGATACTCGGCTTTGTGGCGGATCATGCTCCGTTGCGCCGCAACGTCACAATCGAGGATGTGGGTAATGCAGCGGCTTTCCTGCTGTCGGATCTGGCGAGCGGCATTACTGGTGAAATTACCTACGTGGACGCTGGTTTCTCGCACATCGTAGGCGGAATCTGAAATAAATTTCAAATACGATTCGATAATTTCCTGTATGATACGCTTCGTGCCTTGCAATGCGAGGCGCAAACTGTGTTCTACCTGCCATTGCTATGGCAATCTAGTCACTAAGCAGCTTCGCAAGCCCTGACTGTCACCGTCCGCAGGACAAACGACAGTATGTAGTAAAAGCCCTCCCGCCTTGAGCGTCCTTGATCTTTGAGCGACGCCGTCCCGGCGCAAAGCTTTTGCGCCGAAATTTCTTTGTTTTTCATGGTCATTTCCTTGGTTGGCGTTGCTTTTTGGTGCCCACCGCATTTGTCGTGCAAACGTTGTAATCGCTGCCAATCATGACGCTGCATCGCCTGTGCCTGACGCTTATGAAAGAAAATATGACTTTTGAAACACTGGGTCTGCACCCATCGATCATCAAAGCCTTGACCGACTCTGGTTATATCAAACCGACTCCGGTTCAGGAACAAGCCATTCCTGCCGCCATCGCCGGCAAGGATCTGCTGGTGTCGTCGCAGACAGGCTCTGGCAAGACTGCGGCATTCATGCTGCCATCGCTGCACAAATTCACCTCGATGCCGCTGGCTGCGCCTGGCGCCAGAACAGCGAACCAGGAAGCGCAGGCCGTGCGCGCGCGCGGCGAGCGTCCACGCTTCAAGCCGGCCCAGCCGAAGATGCTGGTGCTGACCCCGACCCGCGAACTGGCGCTGCAAGTGACCACCGCTACCGATAAGTACTGCGCCCATATACGCCGTCTGAAAGCCGTATCCATCTTGGGCGGCATGCCTTATCCGAAGCAGATGCAATTGCTGTCGCGCAATCCGGAAATCCTGGTGGCGACACCCGGCCGTCTGATCGATCATATGGATGCGGGCAAGATCGATTTTTCTGAACTGCAGATTTTGGTGCTGGATGAAGCCGACCGCATGTTAGACATGGGTTTCATCGACGACATCGAAAAAATCGTCGCCGCAACGCCGGCCAGCCGCCAGACCATGTTGTTCTCGGCGACGCTCGATGGTGTGGTCGGCAACATGGCCAGACGCATCACCAGCACGCCGCAAATCATCCAGATCGCCAGTTCTGCCACCAGGCATGAAAACATTGCCCAGCGCGTCCACTTCGTCGATGATCTGTCGCACAAGAATCGCCTGCTGGACTATCTGCTGCGCGACGTGACCATGGATCAGGCCGTCGTCTTCACCGCGACCAAACGTGATGCCGACACCATCGCTGATCGCCTGAATATCGCCGGTTTCACTGCCGCCGCCCTGCATGGCGACATGCACCAGGGCGCGCGCAACCGCACGCTGAACAGCCTGCGCCGCGGTCAGGTCCGTGTGCTGGTGGCAACCGATGTCGCTGCGCGCGGCATCGATGTGCCGGGCATCACCCACGTGTTCAATTACGATTTGCCGAAATTTCCGGAAGACTATGTTCACCGCATCGGCCGTACCGGTCGCGCCGGCCGCAACGGCGTTGCCGTGTCGCTGGTCAGTCATGCCGAAGGCATGCACATTAAACGTATCGAACGCTTCACCAAACAAACGATTCCGGTCGATGTCGTGGCAGGCTATGAACCCAGGAAAACGGCAGCTCCTGTACGCAGCGTGCGCAAACCGGGCGGCTGGCGTCCTGGCAGCAATCGTGGCGGCCCGCCGCGTTCAGGTAATGGCAATGGCGGCGGTTACAGGAGCGGCAGCGCCCGGCGTTCTTATAGCGATCGTTGACCGTACCCTCGGCGATTGATGTTGATTTTACCGAAAGCATATCCAGACCATATGATTAACTATCGTCATGATCATAAGGGGATGCCATGCTTTTCGATTTTGTGCAGATCGATGTCTTCATCCGTCGTCCGTTCTACGGCAATTTTGCCTGCCGCTGTTCCCGAAAGCTGCTCTATTGGATCGCCAGTGCCGCTGTCCTGGCGCTGACCGCTTGCGCAGCCACTTCTTCTCTGGAGTCTAGCCCGGATGCGCCGCTCTTGCCGGAACCCGCTTCCGGCTATCAAAGCAAGCCTGGCTGGGCGACGCGCAGGTTCTCCATCGCCGCTGCTAATCCGCTGGCGACTGAGGCGGGCTACGACATTCTCAAACGCCAAGGTTCGGCGCTCGATGCCGCAATCGCGGTGCAGATGGTGCTGGGCCTGGTCGAACCCCAATCCAGCGGTATCGGCGGAGGCGCTTTTCTCCTCTATTTCGATGGTAAATCCGTTCAGGCATTCGATGGCCGTGAGACCGCCCCGGCCGCAGTCGATGAAACGCTGTTCCTCGATGCTGCCGGCAAGCCTGTAGCCTTCTACGATGCCGTCGTGGGAGGGCGCTCCGTTGGCGCGCCGGGCGCCGTGCGCATGCTGGAAACAGCGCATCGACAGTATGGAAAACTCCCTTGGGCGCAGTTGTTCGATGCAGCGATCCGTTTGGCAGAGGAAGGATTCGTCGTTAGCCATCGCCTCGCGACCATGCTGGAGAAGAGCGCTTATTTACGTCAGGATCCGCAGGCTTCGGTCTTCTACTACCCCGATGGTCAGGCCCTGAAAGCCGGCGCGGTTCTGAAAAATCCCGCCTACGCGCAAGTGTTGCGCAAAATTGCTGCGGAAGGGGCCGATGGGCTGATGCGCGGTAGCGTGGCGCAAGCCATCGTCGCCAAGGTCAACGGACACGCCAACAATCCCGGCCGATTGTCAGTGCTTGACCTCGCGCGCTATGAACCGAAGCAACGTGAACCGATGTGCAGCGACTACTCCGCCAGGAGTCCGGCGGGGAGCGCGCGCGACTACCGCCTGTGCGGTATGCCGCCGCCTAGCTCCGGCGCGATCGCCGTGGCGCAGATTCTCGGCCTGCTGGAACGCACGCAGGCCCATACGCTGCCGCTGGTCGAGGGTAGCGACCCTGCCAAAGGGCCGACGCCCGGCGCGGATTTTCTGCAGCTTTACATGGAAGCTGCGCGTCTGGCCTATGCCGACCGGGCGAAGTATCTGGCGGATCCTGATTTCGTGCAGGCTCCGGGCGGGAGTTGGTACAGTCTGATCGCGCCCGGCTATCTGGATCAGCGCGCAAGCTCGATCCGGACCGCGCCTGATGCGCTCAGCATGCAGTCGGCGCAGCCTGGTTCGCCCGGCGCTCTGGCGGTCTTGTATGCGCCGATGCCGGCGCAGCAGGAGCATGGTACTTCCCACATCAGCATCGTCGATGCCGACGGCAATGCGGCGGCGATGACGGCGACGGTCGAGAATGCCTTTGGGGCGGGTCTACTCACCGATGGCGGAACTGGCAAGGCAGGCGGCTTCATTCTCAATAACCAGTTGACGGATTTCAGCTTCGCGCCCGCCGATGCCGATGGCCGACCCATCGCCAACCGCGTCCAAGCCCTCAAACGCCCGCGTTCATCCATGACGCCTACCCTGGTGCTTGAACGCGCCAGCGATGGCAGCAACGGCAAACTCGTTGCCACCCTCGGCAGTCCCGGCGGCGGCATGATCATTCATTTTACGGCCAAGACCCTGTACGGCATGCTCAACTGGGGTTTGAACGCGCAGCAGGCGATCGATTTACCCAATTTCGGATTGCTCGGCGGCCCTGCTCTGCTCGAAGAAGGCCGCTTCACGCCAGCCACGGTTCAGGCGCTGCGAGCACGTGGCGCTGAGGTGCGGGAAATAGAGATGACCAGCGGGCTACAGGCGATTCAACAGACGCCGACGGGCTTGTTCGGCGGCGCGGACCCGCGCCGGGAAGGCGTCGTTCGAGGGGATTGAACCTGTGATGATCAGTCGCGGAAGTTGTTGAACTCCAGCGGCAAATCCGCGATCTCCTTGCGCAGCATTGCCATGGCGGCTTGCAGGTCATCGCGCTTGGCGCCGGTGACCCGCACGGCGTCGCCCTGGATGCTGGCTTGCACTTTCATCTTGCTGTCCTTGATGACGCGCACGATCTTTTTGGCGTCTTCGCTCCCGATACCGTTTTTGACCTTGATGATCTGTTTGACTTTGTCGCCGCCGATCTTTTCGATCTTGTCATGGTCGAGGAAACGCAGGTCGACCTTGCGCTTGCTCATCTTGCCGGTCAAGACGTCGCGCGCCTGACCGAGCTGGAATTCGGAGTCGGCATAGACCGTCAGATCGCCTTCCTTCTGCTCGATACGGGCGTCGCTGCCTTTGAAGTCGAAGCGGGCGCTGATTTCCTTGTTGGCCTGGTCGACGGCATTCCTGACTTCGACCAGGCTGGCTTCGGAGACGGTATCAAACGATGGCATGGTAGTTTCCTTTGTCATTCTGTGGGCATTGAGAACCTGTTCAGAATCTCCTTCGGGGCCGTCCAGGCGTCTTTTCAGACGGTCTGCGGCGTTGCCAATCCTCGCCGGGTGACCAGCCCGCCTGCGGTTTGCGCCTTGCATCCCATCCTGAAAAAACGCTCGCACGACTCCCGACGGAGATCCTAAACAGGTTCTTAGAACGTGTTGACGCCCGAAAGATGCAATTTTAACGGACCAGCGAGATGGCGGCTACGTCAGCGGCAGTCGCTACGCTATAATTCTACGCTTATGCTTCCCCTTTCAGTCCAGCGGGATTGCTCCCTGCGCCATCTCAATACTTTCGGTATCGATGTCAGAGCGGCAGCCTGCCTGCCGGTCGATGGCATCGATACCTTGCTCGCCGTCAAGAACGACAGGGAGTTGTCGATGCTGCCGCGCCTGATTCTCGGCGGCGGCAGCAATCTGCTGCTGACGCAGGATTTTCCGGGGCTGGTGCTGCACATGCGCAACACCGGTATGCGTATCGTCGGTGAAGATGAGGTTTTCGTATATGTGACCGCCGCCGCCGGCGAAAACTGGCATCGTTTTGTGCAGTGGTCGCTGAATCTCGGTCTCGGCGGGCTGGAAAACCTCTCCCTGATTCCCGGCAGCGTCGGCGCAGCGCCGATCCAGAACATCGGCGCGTATGGGGTCGAAGTCAAAGACCGTTTCCACAGTCTGACTGCATTTGATTTCATCGATGGCAAGATGTTGACGCTGGACCATGCTGCTTGCCGCTTCGGCTATCGCGACAGCATTTTCAGGCAGGAATTACGCGACCGCACGGTGGTGCTCGATGTGACCTTCGCTTTGCCCAGGCAATGGCAGGCCAGCCTGCATTATGCCGACCTCATGCAGGAGTTGTCGGTGCAGCAAATCGCATTGCCATCGCCGCGCGACATTGCCGATGCGGTGATGGCGATCCGCACGCGCAAACTGCCTGATCCGGCGCAGGTCGGCAATGCCGGCAGCTTTTTCAAGAACCCGCTGGTGCCGGCGCAGCAGCGCGACAGCCTGCTGGCGCGGTATCCGCAACTGGTGAGTTACGCGCAGCCCGATGGCGTTTACAAACTGGCGGCCGGATGGTTGATCGATCGATGCGGCTGGAAGGGCAGGTCGCTCGGTGCCGCCGGCGTGTATGAAAAACAGGCGCTGGTGTTGGTCAACAAGGGCGGTGCCAGCGGCAGCGAAATCGTTGCTTTGGCGCAGGCGATACAGACTGACGTACAGGCAAGATTCGGCGTCCGGCTGGAGCCGGAGCCGGTGTTTATTTAGAGCCGCTAACACAACGCAGCCAGCGGCGTTGTGTTAGCG
>JBAPMF010000053.1:0-21273 GCA_049278475.1 Herbaspirillum sp.
TCGGCCTGGATCCCTCCAGGGTCAACCCGATGGGCGGCGCGAGTGCGCTCGGCCACCCGCTCGGCGCCACCGGCGCGATCCGCGCCGCGACTGTCATCCATGCCATGCGCCGCAGGAACCTGAAGTACGGTATGGTGACAATGTGCATCGGCACCGGTATGGGTGCAGCCGGTATTTTCGAACGCCTATAAAATCACCAGAAACATTCCTGACCATCGCTCCGGGTGGCGTGACGAGGCGGTTTTCAACAGCCTGCCAGGAAAGCCGCGGTTTACCGATCCATGGATTTGCGTTGCCGGTCGATGAATTCCTTGAGCGTGTCGATGCCGCGCAATTGCAGGATGGTGTTGCGTACCGCCGCCTCCAGCAGCACCGCGATATTGCGGCCGGCTGCTACGGGAATCACGACTTTTCGGATCGGCAGGCCCAGTATCTCTTCAAACTGAGCGTCCAGTGGCAGACGCGCGTAATTTTCTTCGAGCGTGCTGCGGCGAACCAGATGCACAATCAGTTTCAGGCGTATTTTGCGGCGTACGGCGGTCTCACCGAAGATGGCCTTGATGTCGAGCAGGCCGAGACCGCGCACTTCCAGTAGATTTTGCAGTAATGGCGGACAACGTCCTTCTATCATGTTGGGTGCGATGCGCGCGAACTCGACAGCGTCGTCGGCCACCAGGCCATGGCTGCGTGAAATCAGTTCCAGACCGAGTTCGCTCTTGCCCAGGCCAGATTCGCCGGTGATGAGCACGCCCACACCTAGCACGTCCATGAAGACGCCATGCATGGTGGTTTGCTGAGCCAGTTTCTTGGACAGGTAAATGCGTAGATAATCGATCACCTGCGCCGCCGGCAACGGTGTAGAAAAGAGCGGGATATGCTTTTCGTCGCAGATGGTCAGAATGTCCGGTGGCGTTGCCAGACCCTGCGCGATGATGAAGGCTGGCGGTTCGCCGGCGACCAGCTCGACGATCTGGTAGGCGCGCGACGTGTTCGAAAGACGCTGGTAGTACTCGGTTTCCTGATGGCCGAAGACTTGAATGCGGCCCGGATGAATCAGGTTCAGATGGCCGACCTGATCGGCGGCTGAGACGGCGTCACCGGAGATCAGGCGTTCTCCGCCAGGGAAGCCGGCAAACCAGCCCAGCTGCAGCGACTCGCGGTTTTCTTCATACAGTTGCTGTATCGATAACGCGGTATAGGCAGGCATGGATCTCTGAAAGATAGTGGTTGCGGCAGGTGAGATGTGTCAGCCTGGTCGCCTTGCTGCGATCAACTGTTTTTTTCAAATGATGGTTGCCAGGTGACCAGATGCGAGTAGACCGACACGGCATCGGCATCGGTGATCAACTTGGTGCGGAAGGTATGATTGGAAAACATCTCGGCGATTTCGGACAGGATTTCCAGATGCTGCTGGGTTCCGTTCTCGGGAATCAGCAGGAAGATCAGCAGTTTGACCGGTTCACCGTCAGGCGACTCGAATGGAATCGGTTCAGTCAGACGCATGAATAACGCCAGCGGTGCTTTGAGACCCTTGATACGGCCGTGCGGAATGGCGACACCATGGCCCAGTCCTGTTGAACCGAGGTGTTCGCGTGCAAACAGGTTTTCTGAAACAGTGGAGCGCGCGATGCCGCTGTTGTTTTCAAAGGTAAGTCCGGCTTGTTCGAATGCCCGTTTTTTACTGGAGACTTCTAGGTCCAGAACGACATTCTCCGGAGACAGGATTTTTGCAAGATTTGTCATGACAAAGGCGCTAATATAGTAGGCTTTTGTGCAGGATTATACTCATTGCCGTGCGTTTTTCAGATTGGATGGTGCCTGTCCTGTTGAAAAATTGCTACGCCACGGATTGATGTCCAATCCGCCGCGGCGCGTGTAGCGCGCATAGACCGACAGTTTTTGCGGGTGGCATTGGCGCAGTATATCGACGAAGATGCGCTCCACGCACTGTTCGTGGAATTCATGATGCGCGCGGAAACCGATAAGATACTTGAGCAGCGTCTCCTGATCGATGGGCGCGCCGACGTAATGAATCTGGATGCTGCCCCAGTCAGGCTGGCTGGTGACCGGACAATTCGATTTCAGCAGATGCGACAGTAGCGTTTCTTCGACGACGGCTTCATTGGCATCAGCCGACAGCAGCGCCGGGTTGGGGTGGTGATCGACGACTTCGATATCGAGGCGGTCCAGCAGCAAGCCGTCGAGTTCGCCCATGTGCAGCATTGGGAAATCGCCCGGCCCCGTCAGCACGACCTGTACGGCGGCACCGGCAGCTGCGGACAAATCTTTTTGCAAGATCGCGATCAGGGTTTGCTGATCGTCCAGACGCGTTTGATTGAACGAATTCAGATAGAGCTTGAATGACTTTGATTCGATAATGTTGGCAGAATCGGCCGGGATCATGAAGGTGGCAATCGCGATTTGTGGTTTGCCGCGCTGATTCAGCCATGACACTTCATAGGCATTCCAGAAATCGACGCCGAAAAACGGCAGTGTACCCCGCAGGCCGAGTTCTTCGCGCCTGGGCTGGCGCGGAATCGGAAACAGCAGGGCTGGATCGTAAGCGTTGGGGTAGCTGGAGGACTTGCCTAGTGGCGAGGTATCGGGAGAGTTCGGATGCATCATGCGGTTCCTTGGCCAAGGAACAGTTGGTATAGCGGGTTTTCGCTCTCGTCCCAATAGCGGTAGCCGAGGTTGGCGAGGAAGCTGTGGAAGGTTGCCATGTTTTTCTCCGGCACCTGCAATCCGACCAGGATGCGGCTGACGTCGCTACCCTGATTGCGGTAGTGGAACAGGCTGATGTTCCAGTCCGGGTGCATGTTGTTCAGGAAACACATCAGTGCGCCTGGCCGTTCGGGGAACTCGAAGCGGTATAGCAGTTCGTTCTGCGCCAGCGCGCTCTTGCCGCCGACCAGATGGCGGATATGCGCCTTGGCCAGTTCAT
The DNA here is from genome assembly GCA_049278475.1 of Herbaspirillum sp. Classification (GTDB taxonomy): domain Bacteria; phylum Pseudomonadota; class Gammaproteobacteria; order Burkholderiales; family Burkholderiaceae_D; genus Herbaspirillum. The sequence goes on from JBAPMF010000053.1 coordinate 2,945, forward strand.
CGTGCGTCAGATCCAGTGTGCTGAAACCGTTCTCTTCGAAAGTCCTGGCGATCCTGGCGGGTTCCTCGGCGCTGCTGGTCTGGATGCCGACAAAAACATGCGCCAACTGCTCATCGCTGATGCGGTAGTTGAATTCGGTGACGTTACGCGGCCCGACGGCTTCGCAGAAGCGTTTGAAGCTGCCGTGTTGTTCGGGGATGGTGACAGCGAACACCGCTTCGCGCGCTTCGCCGACGTCGGCCATTTCCACCACAAAACGCAGGCGGTCGAAGTTCATGTTGGCGCCGCTGGCGATGGTGATCAGGACTTTATTCCTGATCGGCATTTTGCTGTTCCTGCTGGCGCGTTCGATATAGGCCTTGGCACCGGCGACGGCTAGCGCGCCGGATGGCTCGACGATGCTGCGCGTATCTTGGAAAATGTCCTTGATCGCGGTGCAGACGGCATCGGTATCGACGATGATGATGTCGTCCACCAGCTCTCTGGTGATGCGAAAGGTTTCCTCTCCAACCAGTTTGACGGCGGTGCCGTCCGAGAACAGGCCGACATCCGGCAGGGCGACGCGGCGGCCAGCGGCGATGCTGCGCGCCATGGCATCGGAGTCAGTGGTTTGCACGCCGATGATCCTGGTGTCCGGACGCACCGCCTTGACATAAGCAGCCACACCCGAAATCAGGCCGCCGCCGCCGATGGCGACGAAGATGGCGTGGATGGGATCGGGGTGCTGACGCAGGATTTCCATGCCGATGGTACCCTGGCCGGCGATGACGTAAGGATCGTCGAAGGGATGGACGAAGGTCAGTTTGAGTTTCTTTTCCAGCGTCAGTGCGTGGTTATAGGCATCGGTGAAGGAGTCGCCGGACAACACGACTTCGCCGCCGCGGCTCTTGACTGCTTCGATTTTGACGGTCGGTGTCGTAGTCGGCATCACGATCACGGCGCGGCAACCGAGTTTGGCGGCGGACAAGGCAACGCCTTGCGCATGATTACCGGCGGAGGCGCAGATCACGCCGCGCTCGAGCTGCGCCGGCGTCAGCTGCGCCATCTTGTTATACGCGCCGCGCAGTTTGAAGCTGAACACGCTTTGCATATCCTCGCGCTTGAGATAAATGTGGTTTCCTACCCGTTGCGACAAGGTGCGGGCAAGTTCCAGCGGCGTTTCCTGGGCAACGTCGTAGACGCGGGCAGTGAGGATTTTTTGTAAATAATCGGTGGTCATGGTCAGGCAAGTTCGGGGCGCGGCGGACTGGTTATTATAATAAAGCCGCCGTGCAGACTCATGCAGACTTTCGCCAATTCCTCACAAAATGCATCTTTTCTTCCTGCATGATTGAAAACGCCATTCTCTGGTTACTGAAAATACTTGCTGCGCCGACGGTCGGATTGACCTCGGTCTTCATCATCAGTTTTGTTTCGGCGACATTGTTGCCGCTAGGTTCGGAGCCTGCCGTTTTCGCGGTCATCAAAGCCAATATGCTGATGTTCTGGCCGGTGATTCTGGTGGCGACGGTGGGCAATACGCTTGGCGGCGTGGTGAATTATTGGATGGGATATGGCGCCAGGCAAACTTTCGCCAGGGAGCGCGCCAGCTACTGGTTCCGCTGGCTTGAACGGTTCGGTCCTAAGGCCATGCTACTGGCCTGGCTGCCGGGCATCGGCGATCCGATCTGCATGCTGGCCGGTTGGATCAAACTACCGTTCTGGCCGTCGGTGATCTATATGGCGCTCGGTAAATTTCTGCGCTACATCAGCGTGACCTGGCTGCTGCTGAACGTGCCGGACGGTTTTTGGGGTGGTGTCGCCGACTGTTTAAGCTGAAAAGATCACGGGGCTGGCAGTTTTCTTACGGCTCATCTTGTATTAGCAAATCTATCTGTTCAGACAGATGTTGAAAACCTTACCAAATCCAATTTACCATTATATGTATCTACAAATTCAGGCACTGGACGAATCATGTATTAATTTACAGATAAATTCTTAGCCTAGCAAGGTATCGAGCAGCATCATCGTCACGAAACCAGTCAACAGGCCAAGCGTGGCCTGCGTTTCATGTCCCTGGCGGTGTGATTCAGGAATCAGTTCGTGACTGATCACGAACAGCATGGCGCCGCCGGCGCCTGCCAGCGCCCATGGCAATGCAGTTGCGGAGGCGCTGGTGGCCAGCGCGCCAAGTACGCCGCCGACTGGTTCGACCAAGCCTGACAGAATGCCGGCGCCGGCCGATTTGAGCGGCGAATAACCTAGGGTGCGCAATGCCAGCGCGACGACCAGACCTTCTGGAATATCCTGAATGCCGATGCCGGTCGCTAACGCGATGGCCTTGCCCATGTCGCCGCCGCCAAAGCCCACGCCAATGGCCAGGCCTTCCGGAAAGTTGTGGATGGTGACCGCCATGATGAACATCCAGATGCGGCTGGTGCGCATCGAATGCACTGCTGGATTGGGGGCAATGAAGTGTTCGTGCGGCACCAGATAGTTGAGGATCAACACGCCCAACCCGCCCAGCATGATGCCGGTCGCGGTAAGCAGCACCGCGCCGGTTTTTTCGTAGCCAAGCACTTGCGCCTGTTGCATGGCCGGCATGATCAGCGAAAACACGCTGGCCGCCAGCATGATGCCGCCCCCATAGCCGAGCAGCACGTCCTGCATGCGTTCCGAAATACGCTGCGCGAACAGCACGCCAAGTGCGCCGAGCGCCGTCAGTCCGGCTGCGGCGGAAGAGCCGATCAACGCCATCTTGACTTCAGGATAGGAGAGGAAGAAGGCGTGTAGGCTTTCGTAAGACGTGACCAGAACGAAGATTAGCCCGACCGTCAGCATGACGATCTGGCGTGGACGCAGACGGAAAGGGGTGCCGGGCGTCGATGCGACCGGAAGTCGTTCGCGTGATGGGTTTGGTATCATGGCAGTCATCCTTTATGGCGGATAGGAGGATGGTGGTCCCGTCAAGCCTTGCACTCAGCGTATGCCGCCAGGGTGCTGGTGAGATTTTCCAGAAATTCGGTCATCGATAGGGACAACATGGCATGCTCCGCAGGACTTGAGTGCAATCTATATATGAATAATAGGTTCAAATAATAGATATTCCTAAATTGATTATTTTTATCGATGCCATAATAGAATTCTTATATTGCATCACGGAAATTCATGTAAATGCTGCGATTGTTCAGCCAAACCAACAGTAGAATGCCTATCCAGCAGTAGACTCCAGATTCTTTCATTCATGAACGTCCCCGCAAAAATCCAGGTGTTGCTCACTGATACATCGCAAGCTGTCACTCCGGCGCGCCTGCGCGAAATTCCTTACAACTATACTTCGTTCTCCGACCGCGAAATCGTCATTCGTTTATTGGGTGGGGAGGCGTGGCGTCTGCTCGACGAGTTGCGCGCCAAGCGTCAGACTGGCCGATCTGCGCGCATGTTGTACGAAGTGCTGGGCGACATCTGGGTGGTGCGCCGCAATCCGTATTTGCAGGATGATTTGCTGGATAATCCCAAGCGCCGTGCCGCATTGATCGATGCGCTGAACCATCGTCTGGCCGAAGTCGACAAGCGCCGTATCGACATCAGCCAGGGCGCAGTGAGCGACGCTGACGCCGTGCGCCAGAGCGCCAATGTCGCATCGCTGTTACGCGCTGCGCAGAAGGCAGTTACCGATTTTGCCGAAGAATTCAGACAGGTTCGCGATTTGCGTCGCCGCGCCAACAAAGTCCTGCGGCGTTACACCGCCAGGGACAACATCAAGTTCGATGGCCTGTCGCGCGTTTCGCACGTGACCGACGCCACTGACTGGCGCGTCGAATATCCGTTCGTCGTACTCACGCCCGACAGCGAAAATGAAGTGGCCGGTCTGGTCAGGGCCTGTATCGAACTCGGTTTGACGATCATCCCACGTGGTGGCGGCACGGGTTATACCGGCGGTGCTATTCCGTTGACACCGATGTCGGCCGTCATCAATACCGAAAAGCTGGAGCAATTGGGCACCGTCGAGATGGCAATATTGCCCGGTCTCGACCGGCCTTGTGCGACGATTCATTCCGGCGCCGGTGTGGTCACCAGGTGTGTTTCGGACGCGGCCGAAAAAGCTGGTTTTGTGTTTGCGGTCGATCCGACTTCGGCTGAAGCGTCCTGCATCGGCGGCAACATCGCCATGAACGCCGGCGGCAAGAAAGCCGTGCTGTGGGGTACTGCGCTCGACAATCTGGCAAGCTGGCGCATGGTCGATCCGCAGGGCGACTGGCTGGAAGTCACCCGTCTGGATCACAATCTGGGCAAGATCCACGATATTGAACTGGCGCGCTTCAGGCTTGAATGGTCGCATCCCGGCGAGAAAGGACAAAAGACTGAAGTCTTCAAAACCGAAATCCTCGATATTGCCGGCCACAAGTTTCGCAAAGAAGGTCTGGGCAAGGATGTCACCGACAAATTCCTGTCGGGCTTGCCCGGCATCCAGAAGGAAGGTTGTGATGGCCTGATTACTTCGGCCCGTTGGATTTTGCACAAGATGCCGAAGCAGACGCGCACCGTCTGTTTGGAGTTCTTCGGGCAGGCGCGCGATGCGATTCCGTCGATCGTCGAAATCAAGCATTACCTTGAAGCCGAAACCAGAAAAGGTGGCGCGCTTCTCGCTGGCCTGGAGCATCTGGACGAGCGCTATCTGCGCGCTGTTGGTTATGCCACCAAATCCAGGCGCGGCGTGTTGCCGAAGATGGTATTGATCGGCGACATCGTCGGCGGCGATGAAAATGCCGTGGCGCAAGCTGCCTCGGAAGTAATCCGTATAGCTAACAATCGCGTCGGTGAAGGTTTCGTGGCGATCAGCCCGGAAGCGCGCAAGAAATTCTGGCTCGACCGTTCGCGCACGGCAGCGATTGCGAAACACACCAATGCCTTCAAGATCAATGAGGACGTAGTGATTCCGCTGGATCGCATGGGTGAGTATACCGACCACATCGAGCGCATCAACATCGAACTGTCGATCAAGAACAAACTGCAATTGTTGAGCGAACTGCGCGCTTTTTTCGTCAAGGGCAATCTTCCTCTGGGCAAGGGCGACGACGCCGAAGGCGAGGATATTCCTGCGTCTGAAATGCTGGAAGACCGCGTCCATCAGGCCGAGGAGCTAATCGGGCAAACGCAGGCGCGCTGGTCCTGGCTGCTGGCCAATCTCGACAAGCCGCTGCATGCGGTCAAAGGCGAGATGGCGGCGCTGGGGCTGGAAAAGCTGCTGCCGGTATTCGAGCAATGCGCGATCGATCGCGCCGACGCCAGTGTTTTCCATGTCGTGCAGGACCGTGCCGTGCGCGTGTCGTGGAAGCAAGAGGTGCGGGCCCAGTTGCGCCGGATCTTCAGCGGCGCTGCGTTCAGACCGGTCCTCGAAGAATGTGATGCGATCCATGAGCGCGTGCTGCGCGGCCGCGTCTTTATCGCGCTGCACATGCATGCCGGCGACGGCAACGTGCATACCAATTTGCCGGTCAATTCCGATCACTATGACATGCTGCAGGACGCCCATGAAGCCGTGGCGCGCATCATGATGCTGGCGCGTTCGCTGGGGGGTGTGATTTCCGGCGAACATGGCATTGGCATCACCAAGCTGGAGTTTCTGACCGAAGAAGAAATCAGTGCATTCCGTGACTACAAAAAGCGTGTCGATCCGGACGGCTGCTTCAACAAAGGCAAGCTACTCGGTCTGCCTGGCATGGCAGCCGATTTGCGTAATGCTTATACACCTTCCTTCGGCCTGATGGGCCACGAGTCGCTGATCATGCAGCAAAGCGACATCGGCGCCATCGCCAGCAGCGTCAAGGACTGCCTGCGCTGCGGCAAGTGCAAACCGGTGTGCTCGACTCACGTGCCGCGCGCCAATCTGCTGTATTCGCCGCGCAACAAGATTCTGGCGACATCGCTGTTGGTCGAAGCTTTCCTGTATGAGGAGCAAACCCGCCGTGGCATCTCGATCAGACATTGGGAAGAATTTGAAGACGTGGCGGACCATTGCACCGTCTGCCATAAATGCGTGATGCCTTGCCCGGTCGACATCGACTTCGGCGAGGTGTCGATGAACATGCGTAATCTGTTGCGCAAGATGGGCAAAAAATCCTTCAATCCCGGCACGGCGGCGGCGATGTTCTTTCTCAACGCTACCGATCCGGCTACCATCAACGCCACGCGCAAGGTGATGACCGATTGGGGCTTCAAGGCGCAGCGCCTAGGCAACGACATTCTAAAGAAATTCGCCAGGAAGCAGACGCAAAAACCTGCGGCTACGGTCGGCAGGGCGCCGGTCAAGGAGCAGGTGATCCACTTCATCAACAAAAAGATGCCTGGCAATCTGCCCAGGAAAACCGCGCGCGCCTTGCTGGATATCGAAGACAGCAGAATCGTGCCGGTCATTCGCGATCCGAAGACCACCACGGTCGACACCGAGGCGGTGTTTTATTTCCCCGGTTGCGGCTCGGAGCGTCTGTTTTCGCAGGTCGGTCTCGCCACGCAAGCGATGCTGTGGCATGTCGGCGTGCAGACCGTCCTGCCGCCGGGCTACTTGTGCTGCGGCTATCCGCAACGCGGTAGCGGCGACTATGACAAGGCCGAAAAAATCATCACCGATAACCGCGTGCTGTTTCACCGCATGGCGAATACCTTGAACTACCTCGACATCAAGACGGTCGTGGTGTCTTGCGGTACCTGCTATGATCAGTTGCAGGGTTATGAATTCGGGAAGATTTTTCCGAACTGCCGCATCATCGACATCCACGAATATCTGCTGGAGAAGGGTGTCAGGCTGGAAGGCGTGACCGGTACCCGTTACCTATACCATGATCCTTGCCATAGTCCGATGAAGCTGCAGGATCCGCTCAAGACGGTCAATGCGCTGATTACTACCATAGACGCGCAAAGAATCGAGAAAAATGACCGCTGCTGCGGCGAGTCGGGGACATTCGGCGTCTCCCGTCCTGACGTGGCGACTCAGGTACGCTTCCGTAAGGAAGAAGAAATAAGCAAGGGCGCCGACAAGGTGCGCGCGGATGGTTTCAACGGCGACGTCAAAATTCTGACTTCGTGTCCGGCGTGCTTTCAGGGGCTGTCACGTTACAATGAGGATGCCGGTACCAGCGCCGATTACATCGTGGTCGAAATGGCTCGGTATTTGCTCGGTGAGGACTGGTTGCCCGACTACGTGGCGCGCGTCAACAATGGCGGTATTGAACGTGTATTGGTGTGAACATGACAACTGCTTGCGATTTGTGTGATTTGTGTGAAAGCGATGGCGGCCAACTGATCTACAAAGATAGTCGCCTGCGTGTCGTGCTGGTCGATGATGCAGTCTATCCCGGTTTTTGCCGGGTGATCTGGAACGGCCATGTCAAGGAAATGACCGACCTTGCGCCAGTTGACCGTGCCGCTGTGATGAATGCAGTATGGGCGGTTGAATCCACCATGCGTGCAGTCATGCAACCGAGAAAGGTCAATCTTGCCAGCCTCGGCAATATGATGTCGCATGTACATTGGCATGTGATTCCACGCTATGTCGATGATGCGCATTTCCCCAGTCCGGTATGGGCTGAAGCCAGGCGCACCAGTGTTGCGGCGTCGATCACGCAGCGCCTTGCTTTGTTGCCGCAGCTGCGCCTGGCGATCATGCGCGGACTGGTCGCGCCGGCTTGAGAAAGAAAGCGCAAGCAATGAATTCTAGTCCTACGCCTGTGCCCGTATCCGTCAAAGTCCGCACGCAGTCGCGCGTAATGGAAGTCGTGTTCGACGACGGCGCCATGTTTTCCATTCCATTCGAGCTGTTGCGCGTGTATTCGCCATCGGCCGAGGTGCGTGGACACGGGCCCGGGCAAGAAGTCTTGCAGATCGGCAAGCGTGATGTCGGCATCATCGGCGTCGAAGCGGTTGGCAATTACGGCGTCAAACCGGTATTCTCGGACGAGCATGCCAGCGGCATTTATACCTGGGGCTATCTGTATCAGCTTGGCCGCGACCAGGGGGCGATGTGGGAAAGCTATTTGCAAAAACTGGAAGCGGCAGGGTTCACGCGTGAAAGCGGTCGTGATCGGAACCTGCCCACCTAGGGTGGCAGTGCTTGTTGCCGCCGTCACCACTGATTCCGCCGCGATTTCACTGCGGTCTTCACCTTATATATCATGACCAATACCACGCATTTTGGTTACCAGACTGTTTCTGAAGAAGACAAGGTTCGCAAAGTCGCCGCAGTCTTTCACTCCGTAGCCGCCAGGTACGACATCATGAACGACTTCATGTCGGCCGGTCTGCATCGCGTGTGGAAGGCTTTTACGGTAGTGCAGGCGGGTATTCGCCCTGGCTTCAAGGTACTCGATATTGCCGGCGGCACCGGCGATCTGTCCAAGGACTTCGCCAGACAGGCGGGCATGGGCGGCGAGGTCTGGTTGACTGATATCAATGAATCGATGCTGCGGGTCGGACGCGATCGCCTGCTGAATCAGGGTATTCAGACTCCGACCGTGCTGTGCGATGCGGAAAAACTGCCATTTCCGGACAACTATTTCGACTGCATTTCGGTGGCTTTTGGTCTGCGCAACATGACGCACAAGGATGCGGCGCTGGCGGAAATGCGTCGGGTGCTCAAGCCGGGCGGTAAGTTGCTGGTGCTGGAGTTTTCTAGGGTATGGAAGCCGCTGCAGAAGCCTTATGATGTTTATTCATTTTCGGTTCTACCGTGGCTGGGCAAAAAAATCGCCAATGATGCCGCAAGCTATCGTTATCTGGCTGAGTCGATCCGCATGCATCCGGATCAGGAAACCTTGAAGAAGATGATGGAATATGCCGGTCTGGAGCGTGTGCAGTACTATAACCTGAGCGCTGGTGTGGCTGCATTGCATACCGGTATCAAGCTTTGACATCGAGCGCCAGTTTGCGTCATTTGTGCAGGAGCCCGTTACACACGGCGATTTCTTCCATGTTTTCTTCCTTGATGCGTTCTGCTGTTGCTGTTATCAATCATCTGCTCGCCGAGGAGTCATGGGCGCAGGGACTGCTGGTGGCGCATCGCGCCAAGACTGCCTGTATTGACGGTGGGCCGGTGCAAGTATCGCTGACGGTCACCGGTGACGGTTTCCTGGAGAGTGCTGCCGCTGATGCGGTGCCTGCCGTGACCATCCGTTTCAGATTGGCCGACCTGCCGTTGATCCTGCTCAATCGCGAGCGTGCCGTATCGTATATGAAGATTGAAGGGGATGCCGATTTTGCCAATACCATCTCGCAACTGAGCCAGTCGCTGCGCTGGGATACCGAAGAAGATCTCGGCAAGATCGTTGGCGACATCGCCGCAACGCGCATCGTCGCCAGCGCCAAATCGATGATGGCTGCTGCGCAGACCATGCAACGGCAGCTCGCTGAACATGTCGCCGAGTATTTTCTGGAAGAACAACCGATGCTGATCCGCCCTCACCTCATGACCGAATTTTCCAGCGGTGTCATCAAGCTGCGTGATGACCTTGAACGCTTATCCAAGCGGATAGAAAAGCTGGAACGTCGTTGATGCTGTTGCGTTCCCTGCGTCTGTTCAAGATCGTCCGCGTGGCGCTACGCTATGGACTGGATGAAATCGCTGTCTCCGGTTTCGACACGCCGCGCATTCTCCGTCTTCTGAGTGCTGTATTTTTCTGGCGCGATCTGTCTATGCCGCGCGGTGAGCGTCTGCGTCGCGCACTGGAAGATCTTGGACCGATTTTCGTCAAATTCGGTCAAGTGCTGTCGACGCGTCGTGATCTGCTGCCGCCGGATATTGCCGAGGAACTGACCAGGTTGCAAGATCGTGTGCCGCCGTTCGACTCCAATCTGGCGATTGAACAGATTCAGAAATCGCTCGGCGCGCATCCAGATGCCTTGTTTGCGACCTTCGAGCGTGCGCCGGTTGCGTCGGCGTCGATCGCACAGGTCCACCTGGCGGCATTGAAGGATGGCACCGAAGTCGCCGTCAAAGTCTTACGCCCCGGCATGCGCAGTGCCATCGACCATGACATCGGTCTCATGTATATCGCCGCCGACTGGGTCGAGCGCCTGTGGGCTGATGGCCGCCGGCTCAAGGCCAGGGAAGTCATCGCCGAATTTGACAAGTATCTGCATGATGAGCTGGACCTGATGCGCGAAGCCGCCAACGCCAGCCAGTTGCGTCGCAATTTCGCCAACTCCGCGCTACTGATGGTGCCGGAAATGTTTTGGGATTATTGTTCCTCGTCCGTCATCGTCATGGAGCGCATGTGCGGCATCCCTATCGGGCAGACCGAACGTCTGTTGGCTGCTGGTGTGGATCTGAGCAAACTGTCGCGCGATGGCGTCGAGATTTTCTTCACGCAAGTGTTCCGCGACGGCTTCTTCCACGCCGACATGCATCCCGGGAATATTCTGGTGTCGATCGCGCCGGCTACCTTCGGCCGTTACATCGCGCTGGATTTCGGCATCGTCGGCACGTTGACGGATTTCGATAAGGACTATTTGTCGCAAAACTTCCTGGCGTTCTTCCGGCGCGACTATAAGCGTGTGGCCGAAGCCCACATAGAATCCGGCTGGGCGCCGAAAGAGACGCGGGTGGATGAGCTGGAAGCTGCCGTGCGTGCCTGCTGTGAGCCGATCTTCGATCGTCCTTTGAAGGATATTTCCTTCGGTCAGGTGTTGTTGCGTCTGTTCCAGACATCGCGCCGTTTCAATGTCGAAGTACAGCCGCAACTGGTCTTGTTCCAAAAAACTTTGCTCAACGTCGAAGGTCTGGGACGCCAGCTTGACCCGGATCTCGATCTCTGGAAAACCGCCAAGCCTTATCTGGAGCGCTGGATGAGCAAGCAGCTCGGCTGGCGTGGATTTGTACAGCAGCTGAGGATCGAAATGCCGCGTTATAGCCGTCTGTTGCCGCAGCTTCCGCGTCTGGCGCATCAGGCGCTGACGCTGGCGGGTAAGGAAAATACGCAACACGCCGAGTTGCTGACGAAGCTCGTGACCGAGCAGCGTCGCACCAACATGTTGCTGGGGATGATCGTCTACTTCGGTGGGGGATTGATCGGCGGGATCGTCGTGGTGCAGTTGCTGCTGCATTTCCTGCGTAGCTATCCCGTGTTGTGAAGACGGTCAAGATCCTGACTTTCCCCGGGCCGGCGCCTGCTTTGTTTGTTATGGCGCCGGAGCATGTTCAGGCAAATAAACGCGCCAGTTCGACACCCGGCTCGGGCGCGCGCATGAAGGCTTCGCCGACCAGAAAGCCGTGTACATTGGCGTCGCGCATGCGCTTAACATCATCCGGCGTGGCAATCGCCGATTCGGTGATGACCAGTTTGCCGGGAGGGAGGCGCGGCAGCAGGTTCAGCGTTGTGTCCAGCGTGGTCTCGAAGGTGTGCAGGTTACGGTTGTTGATGCCCAGCAGCGCGGTTTTCAGTTTGAGCGCAGCGTCGAGTTCAGCGCCATCGTGGACTTCCACCAGCACGCTCATGCCCAGTTCATGGGCGCAGGCTTCAAGTTCTGCCATGAGGCCGTGATCGAGTGCGGCGACGATCAGCAGAATGGCGTCGGCGCCCCACGAGCGCGCTTCATAGACTTGATACAGATCGATCATGAAATCCTTGCGCAATACCGGCAGTGTGCATGCTGCACGGGCCTGCTCGAGGTAGTCAGGCGCGCCCTGGAAAAATTGTCTGTCGGTCAGTACCGACAGACAGGTTGCGCCGTGCGCGGCGTAGCTGACGGCAATATCAGCTGGTCTGAAGTCGGGCCGGATCACGCCCTTGGATGGTGACGCCTTTTTGATTTCGGCGATGATGCCGGCGTGACCGGCAGCGATCCTGCCGCGCAGACCGGCTTCGAAATCGCGCAATTGCGCGCGCGCTTCGGTGCCGGATTCGACCTCGCGGCGCAGGCTGGCGAGGTCACGGCGTTTCTTTGCCGCTTTGACTTCTCCGGCTTTGACGTCGAGGATGTCGTTGAGAATGTTTGACATGAAATTATCCTGATCTTCCTGAGCGTCCTTGTCTGGATCAGGTCTGGCCACCCAGTTGCCGTGTCACATTGACGAATTGTTCAAGCTTGGTCAGCGCTGCGCCGCAGGCGATGGTCGCGCGCGCCTTGCTCACGCCTTCTTCGATCGACGTGGCCACATCGGCAGCATACAGCGCCGCACCGGCATTGATGACGACGATGTCGTGGACCGGACCCGGCAGGCCCTGGAGTGCCTCGAAAATCTTTTCCTTCGACTCGGACGCATTGCTGACCTGCAGGTTACGGCTGGCGAACATGCCTATGCCGAAATCTTCCGGATGGATGTCGTATTCGCGGATTTCGCCATGAATCAGTTCGCCGACCATGGTGGTGCCGCCCAGCGTGACTTCATCGAGATGATCGCGGCCCCAGACCACCATCGCGTGTTGCGCGCCCAGGCGTTGCAGCACGCGTATCTGGATGCCGACCAGATCGGGATGGAATACGCCCATGAGGATATTCGGCGCGCCGGCTGGATTGGTCAAAGGGCCGAGGATGTTGAAGATGGTGCGCACGCCGAGTTCCTTGCGTACCGTCGCGGCGTGCTTCATCGCAGCGTGGTGCTTGGGTGCGAACATGAAGCCGATGCCGGTCTGGGCGATCGACTGCGCGACTTGCTCCGGTTGCAGATCGATGTCGGCGCCGAGGGCTTCGAGCACATCGGCACTGCCCGACGACGACGACACACTGCGGCCACCGTGCTTGGCGACGCGTGCGCCGGCAGCAGCGGCGACGAACATCGAGGCAGTGGAAATATTAAATGTGCGCGCACCATCGCCGCCGGTGCCGACGATGTCGAGCAGGCCGGTGGTGTCGGTTATTGGCACCCTGGTGGCGAATTCGCGCATGACTTGTGCGGCGGCAGCGATTTCGCCGATGCTTTCCTTCTTGATGCGCAGACCTATGGTGAGGGCGGCGATCATGACGGGCGACATCTCGCCGCTCATGATTTGGCGGAACAGCGTCAGTATTTCGTCGTGAAAAATTTCGCGCTGCTCGATACAGCGCAGCAAGGCTTCTTGTGGCGTGATGGACATATTGGCTTGGTATCGTTTGCGAATCGCTGGTATTTACGACTGCGCAGTGCCGGTCAGGAAATTTTTGAGCAAGGCGTAGCCGTGTTCGGACAAAATCGATTCCGGGTGGAATTGCACACCCTGCAAATCGAATTCCTTGTGGCGCATGCCCATGATTTCACCATCGTCGGTCCAGGCGGTGACTTCGAGGCAGTCGGGTAACGATGCGCGCTCGATGGCCAGCGAATGATAGCGGATCACGTTGTAGGGACTGGGAATGTCCCTGAAAACACCGACGCCGGTGTGGGCGATTGCCGATGTCTTGCCATGCATGACTTGTCTGGCGCGTATGACCTTGCCGCCGAAGGCTGCGCCGATGGCTTGATGGCCGAGGCAGACGCCGAGAATCGGCAACCGGCCCGAGAACCGTTTGAGCAGGTCGACGCAGATGCCGGCTTCTTTCGGGCTGCACGGGCCGGGCGACAGGCAGATGCGCTCGGGATCCAGTTTTTCGATTTCGTCGAGCGTGATCTCATCGTTGCGGACGGTCAGCACTTCTTCACCAAGCTCGCCGAAATACTGGACGATGTTGTAGGTGAAGGAATCGTAGTTATCGATCATCAGCAGCATTTTAGATTACTCCATCCAGACCATCCTGCACTTGTTCGGCAGCGCGCAGAACGGCACGCGCCTTGTTTTCGGTTTCCTCCCACTCCATTTCCGGCACTGAATCGGCGACGATGCCGGCGGCGGCCTGTACGTACAGCATGCCATCCTTGATGACGCCGGTACGGATCGCAATTGCGACGTCCATTTCGCCGCTGAACGACAGGTAGCCGCAGGCACCGCCGTAGATGCCGCGTTTGGTCGGTTCCAGCTCGTCGATGATTTCCATTGCACGTACTTTCGGGGCGCCTGATAGCGTCCCGGCCGGGAAAGTGGCTTTCAGCACATCGAGATTGGACAGGCCGGGTTTGAGCAAGCCTTCGACATTGGAGACGATGTGCTGTACGTGGGAATATTTTTCGATGACCATCTGCTCGGTGAGCTTGACGCTGCCAGGGGTGGCGATGCGGCCGATATCATTACGCGCCAGATCGATCAGCATGACGTGCTCGGCGATTTCCTTCGGATCGGCCAGCAGTTCGGTGGCAAGCTGGGCGTCGCGTTCTGGAGTCAAACCGCGCGGCCGGGTGCCGGCGAGCGGACGGATGGTGATTTTCTTTTGTGCCGCGCCGTTGGAGGTCTTATCGATGGTTTCGGCGCGGACCAGAATTTCCGGTGAGGCACCGACGATCTGCGTGTCGCCAAAGTCGTAGAAGTACATGTACGGCGACGGATTCAGTGAACGTAGCGCGCGGTACAGCACCAGTGGCGGGTCGACGTAGGATTTCTTCAGGCGTTGGCCGATCTGTACCTGCATCAGGTCGCCGGCTATGACGTATTCCTTAGCTTTGGCGACGGACTTCAGATAGTCTTCCCTGGAGAACTCACGAATGGTTTCGGTGCGTGTCGAACCATTGGTGACGGGGGTATCGGCGACCCGATGCAGCATGGCGCGCAGGTCTTGCAAGCGTTGGCAGCCCTTGCTGAAGGCTTCGGGTTGCGCAGGGTCTGCGTAGACGATGAGGTAGAGTTTGCCGGAGAGGTTGTCGATGACGGCCAGTTCTTCGGTGACCAGCAATTGGATGTCGGGCAGGCCGAGATCGTCTTTGGGGGTGCTGTCAGTCAGGCGTTTCTCGATGTGGCGCACGGCGTCGTAACCGAAATAGCCGGCCAGGCCGCCGCAGAAGCGCGGCATGCCAGGGCGGATCGCGACCTGGTAACGTGACTGGAATTCGGCGATGAATTCGAGCGGATTGCTTTCCAGCGATTCGATCACCTTGTCATACTTCAGGACTTCGATCTGTTTGCCGAAGCTGCGCAGCTTGGTCGTTGCAGGCAGGCCGATGAAGGAATAACGGCCGAAGCGTTCGCCGCCAACCACGGACTCCAGTAGGAAAGTATCTTTGCCAGCGTTCTGGGTTTGCGCCAGTTTGAGGTAGAGTGTCAGCGGAGTTTCCAGATCGACGAAGGCTGCGGCGATGAGCGGAATGCGGTTATAGCCTTGCGCGGCCAGCGAGTTGAATTCGGATTCGGTCATGGTTTCTCTCCAGGACTGTTATTGTAAGACGGGTTGCAGGACGAACAGGGCATCCCGGCAAACGCGCGCCGACGATAACGATGTCATACAGGGGTAATGCTGCAAAAACGTTCTGGTCGAGGGGAGCGGCCAGCAGCTGACGTGGGTTAGTTCGCCCAGAATTGCCAGCGTCGCCACAGCCAGGCCTCAGGGGCGGCGGATTTGTCGGCGTGGTGTTTTCTGTTGAGAGACATTTGTCGTATTTGTCGTATAAGCAGGCAAGCTTTTCACTACGCAATCTGCTGCCTTGCATCAGGCAGTATTGGAACTATACCATCGGAATCGACATGGATGCGCCCATGATAGCCGTGTATCGCAAACTTATTTGGCAAGTTCGCCGCGCAGGGCATCGATGACGGCTTTATAGTCTGGCTTGCTGAAAATGGCGGAACCGGCTATGAAGGTATCGGCGCCAGCCTGCGCCACTGCGGCAATATTGTCGATTTTGATGCCGCCATCGACTTCCAGCATGATGTCGTGACCCGATTCATCGATGCGGCGACGCACGGCAGCAATTTTTTTCAATGCTTCGGGGATGAAGGCCTGGCCACCGAAGCCCGGATTGACGGACATGACCATAATGATGTCGAGCTTGTCCATGACATGGTCGAGGAAATGCAGGGGCGTGCCGGGATTGAGCGCCAGGCCGGCCTTGCAGCCTGTGTCGCGGATCAGCTGCAGCGAGTGGTCGATATGTTCGGAGGCTTCCGGATGGAAGGTGATGATATTGGCGCCTGCTTTGGCAAAGTCGGGGATGATGCGATCTACCGGCTTGACCATCAGGTGGACGTCGATCGGCACCTGCACATGCGGGCGGATTGCTTCACACACCAGCGGGCCGATGCTCAGATTGGGAACGTAATGGTTGTCCATCACGTCGAAGTGGATCATATCGGCGCCGGCAGCGGCGACATTGCGGACTTCTTCTCCCAGGCGGGCGAAGTCGGCGGACAGGATGCTGGGGGCGATACGATAGGTAGGCATGGCTTGTATGCGATGACGGAAAAATCAGAATGCGCTATTTTACCCGTTCGCCACGCCCCGGTTTTTGTGCAAGTCTTGTCATTGTTTTCGTGTGCGATGGAGTATGCTTTTGACGATATTGAAGGAGTCCGCATGGCAATGTATGAGTTTACGGTGAAGGTCAAGACACAGTACCTGGAGGAACAATCCGATCCGGCATGTTCCCATTATGTTTTTGCCTATGCAATTACCATCGTCAATACCGGCCAGGTACCCGCCCAGTTGATTGCGCGCCACTGGGTCATTACCGACATCAATAACCGCACCGAAGAGGTGCGCGGGCTGGGTGTCGTGGGGCATCAGCCATTTCTGCAACCGGGGGAACGGTTCGAGTACACCAGTGGAACGTCCTTGCAGACGCCGCAGGGTTCGATGTACGGCAGGTATTTCTGTGTTGCCGAAGATGGTGAGCAGTTCGATGTGAAGATTCCGGAATTTATTCTGTCGCGGCCATGTACATTGCATTAGCGCTCAAATCTTGCCGTCGTCTTTTTTATGATGCTGATTTTTTGTCTGGGCCGGTTTGCAGCCGGAGAACATGGTCCACCAGACGATGAAGACGAAGATAAAGAAGGCAGTGCAGACTTCGAGTAGTAACCACCACATTTTCATGTTTCCTCAATGTCATTCACGCGCACTAGTCTACTTGCATTCATCATCAGTGTCGCTTTATGTCTGGCGGCCTGTACAACGACGCAGCCGCCTATTCCCGTCAAACCGGCAATGCCTGAAACAGCGGTGCCGACGTTGCAAAAAAGCACGTTTTCCGCTATGCCTGGCTGGAAGCGTGACGCATTGCGAGAGGCGTGGCCGGTTTTCATGACCTCCTGTCAGATGCTGATTCGCCGTAATGAGTGGAAAACAGCTTGTACCGCAGCGCGTCAGGTCGACGCCAACGACGAAGACGCGATTCGCGCTTTCTTTGAATCCGGCTTCACGCCTTACAAGGTCTTCAACCAGGACGGTTCGGATACTGGCCTGGTGACTGGCTACTATGAGCCGTTGCTGCGCGGCTCGCGCAAGCGCGGCGGGCCGTACCAGATCCCTCTCTACAAGGTGCCGGATGATTTGCTGGCGATCGATCTGAGCAGCATCTATCCGGACTTGAAGAGCATGTGTCTGCGCGGACGTGTTGTCGGCAACAAGGTCGTCCCTTATTTCTCACGTGCCGAGATGCTGCAATCGAAGGCGCTGGTCGGCAAGGAACTGGTCTGGGTGGACGATCCGGTGGAAGCTTTTTTTTTGCAGGTACAAGGATCGGGGCGCGTCATTTTGAGCGAAACGCAGGAAACCGTGCGTCTGGCCTATGCCAATCAGAACGGTTATCCGTACAGGTCGATAGGCCGTTATCTGGTCGATAAAGGCGAAATGACACTGGCGCAGGCATCCGCACAGGGAATCAAAGCCTGGATAATTGCCAATCCCTCGCGCCGGAACGAGCTGTTGAATGTGAATCCCAGCTATGTCTTCTTTAAGGAAGAGAAAATCCCTGATTCGTCCAGAGGGCCGAAAGGCGCCATGGGTTTGCCGCTGACTGGCCAGCGCTCGATTGCCATTGACGCTCAGCATATTCCGCTCGGTGCGTTGGTCTTTCTGGCGACGACGCAACCGAACAGCGATATACCGTTACAGCGTCTGGTACTGGCACAAGATACCGGCGGTGCCATTCGTGGTGCGGTACGGGCCGATTATTTCTGGGGTTTCGGCAATGAAGCGGGCGAGAAAGCCGGTGCCATGAAGCAGCGCGGCATGATGTGGGTATTACTGCCTGATTCGTGAGTTTGTCCCCAGAGAGGAAAGTAGATACGTTACGGACCTATGTTGACCGAGATACAGGGCAAGGCCGTGCCGCTAATTATGTTGATTTTTTAGTTGCGCATCGTGGAATAGTTTTGGTAAGATTCGGCTCCCTCGTTGAAGCGGGTTTTTGCGGATATGTTGAGAGTCATGAAGAGGGTATGTAGTGCAGATGCGTTAAGAAAGTAATTGACGTGGATGAAATAGTGCTACATAATCTCGTCTTTGCTGAATTGCCAGACAAAACGATTTGGTAACGGAGCAGGTATTAGTCGCTGCTGCGCGGTGGTAGGTTCTTTAAA
>JBAPMF010000054.1:0-5826 GCA_049278475.1 Herbaspirillum sp.
CAGATCCGCTTTCAACTGCCGCTGTCGTCCCGACACGACGAGCAGCCGCGCGAGATGCTGATCGATCGCATCGAGATCATCGACGACCTCGAGCCGCTCACCTTCCTTCACGGACTGGCCGCCCGAACCCGGCGACAAGCGCCGGATATCGCCGAGCAGGTCGCGCAGCACCTCGGTGTCATAGTGCAGCTGGTCCGGCGAATCGCCGAGCATCATGTTCGATGCGACTGCGACGAGCTGTGCGACCTTGTCGGACAGCTCGAGCGTGCGTGCAATCTCCGGCACAACCTTGGCTTCGTATTCATCGAGAGCATTCTGATTCGCACGCATGCCGAGTACGCCGACCACGACGACGGCGAGCGTGATGCCAAACAACAGCAGGAACGTCGTGATCAGCTTCGCCCGGACACTCGGGGATGGCCGCATGAATAGTAGCAGTAGCGCGCGCATCGCGTCACGCGTGTATGACAGACGCCGTGAACACGTAGCCGACGCCGCGCTGCGTGCGAATATAGGTCGGCTGTTCCGGATTCGGCTCGATCTTGCGCCGCAGTCGCAGGATCAGCACATCGATCGTGCGGTCGTAGACGTCGATGCCAACGCCACGCGTGCGCTCGAGTAACTGGTCTCGCGACCAGACACGCGAAGGCTGCTGCACCATCGCGGCCAGCAGTTCGAACTCGCCCTGCGTGAGTACGCAGGGCATAGCGCCGCGCATCAGCGTGCGCGTGCCGAGATCCATCGTCCAGCCGTCGAAACAGAAGCGCGGGCCACCACCGGATGATGCCGGACGCGGCATCGACAGTTCCGTCGTGCGCCGCAGTTGCGCACGCACACGGGCGACCAGCTCGCGCGCGGAAAACGGTTTTGTGATGAAATCATCAGCGGCCATTTCGAGGCCGAGTACGCGATCCGTCTCATCGCCTGCGCCGCTGATCATGATGATCGGCACGTCCGAGCGGCGACGCAGCTCGCGCGCGACCGTGAGGCCATCTTCGCCGCACAGCTTCAGATCCAGGATGACGAGCGCATGCGGCGCGGCGGCAAGCTGCTGCTGCATGCACGTGGCGCTGCCGGCCGTCGACACGTCGAATCCGGCTTCTTCCAGCACGCCCCGCAACCAGTCGCACACGCCCGGATCGTCATCCAGCACCAGGATCCGATGTTTCTCTGACATTCATGCCCCTTACACTCAACCGGTGAATGTAATACCCGGGCATGCCGGCGAGCAGACTATCTGTCCGGCTCGCCGGCATGCTCGTCATCCTGCTGTTTGGGATAGACTTTCACCAGCACGATCTTTGGCCCTTGCATTTTCTTCACAACGATGTCGAAAGCAGGAAATTCTACCTTCTGCCCTTCTTTCGGCACTTCTCCCAGTTTCTCCATCACCAGCCCGCCGACGGAATCGACCGCCTCGTCATAGTCGAGATCGATGCCCAGCATGTGTTCCAGCACCACGATCGGCAAACTGCCCTTGCCAAGCAGAGTACCATCATCCTGGCGCGTCCACTCGTTGGTGCCATGGCGGAACTCGTCGCGAATTTCACCCACCAGCACGCTCAACAAATTGTCCAGCGTCACGAAACCCAGCGGCGCTTGCCCCTTGCGGCCGATGATCGCGAAATGCGGCACGCCGGTGCGGAAACGGCGCAATAACTCCTGTGCGGACAAACCCGGCGCAATGTACTGCACTGGACGCAGATATTGATGCAGGTCGGCGATAGCCTTGCCATCCTGCAGCGCGATGAAAACATCTTTCAGATGCAGTAAGCCCAGCACCTCCTGCCGCTCGGCATCGAAATACGGATAGCGGCTGAAACGGTTACGATAGATGATCTCCAGGTTTTCTTCCTGCGTATTGGCGGCGCTCAAGGCCACTATCTCGTTGACGGGACGCATCAGATCGATGACCTTGAGGTCGCCGAAGTCGAGTGACTGCGCCATCACACTCCACTCATCACGTGTGAATTTTCCGGTTTTACCACCGCCGCGCAGAATCAGTTTCAGCTCGTCAGATGAATAATGTATATCGTGACCATACGCCTCACCCAGCCCGGCTGTGCGCAGCACCCAGTTGGCACTCAGATTGAGCAACCAGATTGCCGGATACATCGTCCAGTAAAACGCATACAGCGGCATGGCGCACCACAGGCCGATACGCTCGGGACTCCGGATGGCTATCGACTTCGGCGCCAGTTCGCCGACCACGATGTGCAGAAAAGAGATGGTGACAAAAGCAAGTATGAAAGATACGCCATGCGCCAACTCCGGCGAACTCACCCCGAGCAGTACAAACAGCGGTTCCAGAAAACGTGCGAAGGCAGGCTCGCCGATCCAGCCCAGACCGAGCGAGGTCAGCGTGATGCCCAGCTGACAGGCAGACAGATACGCATCGAGTTGCTGGTGGACAGTGGCCAGAATGCGTCCGCGCAAACCTTGCGTTTTGACGATCGCTCTGATGCGGGTCTGACGCAATTTGACCAGAGCGAATTCCGCGGCCACGAAAAAACCGTTCAGCACGACCAGAAGCAAAGCCGCGGCGATCAGCAGGATATTTTCCAACGAAAGTACCTATTGTGTAGTAAAGACAGCGTGCCGAAGAAGCGCTCACAAAACAGCGAACAGCGCAAGGTCCGGCGGGCGAACGGTACAGCACGAAGCGATTGCGCGGCAAAGGTCTGTTGGCGGCTCTTGCGTATTGCTGCAGGCACAGGCCGTAATTTACCACGATGGCAGACATTGCCAGAAAATGGAGAACCGCAATTCGTGGAGAGGTCCCCAATACGTTCTGGCAGGATCAGGTATCATGCGGCACAGTACATGACGCAATCACTCATGCGCAGAGTTAACAATAAAAACAGCAGAGACACGCCTTTCCTGCAATACCTATCCCGATACGATGGGAATGCGGCAGAAATGGTTTTCGTGCATTGGCTGTTCAACGCATGGATTCACGAAAGAAACGCAAGGTGATCGACAAAATCATTAGTTCATTGGAACAGGCAGTCGCCGACATACATGACGGCGCGACCGTCATGATCGGCGGCTTCGGCAATGCCGGCATGCCGGCGGCGCTGATCGACGCACTCATCGCGCAAGGCGCGCGCGCGCTGACCATCGTCAACAACAACGCCGGTAACGGCGACACCGGCCTGGCGGCGCTGCTCAAGGCCAGGCGGGTGAAGAAAATCATCTGCTCCTTTCCGCGCCAGGCGGATTCCCATGTGTTCGACGCGCTTTACCGCGCCGGCGAAATCACGCTGGAGTTGACGCCGCAAGGCAACCTGGCCGAGCGCATCCGCGCAGCTGGCGCCGGGATCGGCGGCTTTTTCTCGCCGACCGGCTATGGCACCATGCTGGCCGACGGCAAGGAAACGCGGCTCATCGACGGCCGCCACTATGTACTGGAGTCGCCGATCCATGCCGACTTCGCCCTGATCAAGGCACTGCGCGGCGACCGCTGGGGCAACCTGGTGTATCGCAAGACCGCGCGTAACTTCGGTCCCATCATGGCGATGGCGGCCAGGTGTACCATCGCCCAGGTGAGCGAAGTCGTCGAACTCGGTCAGCTCGATCCCGAGTCCATCATTACACCAGGCATATTCGTGCAGCGTATCGTGCAACCGGCTGCGCAGGAGGAAAAATAATGCGGCGCTTTTCCCGCGATCAGATCGCCGCGCGCGTGGCGCAGGATATTCCTGAAGGCGCTTACGTCAATCTCGGCATCGGCTTGCCGACCAAGGTTGCCAATTACCTGCCGGCCGAAAAGGAAATTTTCCTACACAGCGAAAACGGTTTGCTTGGCATGGGGCCGGCGCCCGCGCCCGGCGCAGTGGACGAAGACCTGATCAACGCCGGCAAGCAGCCCGTGACTTTGCTCACCGGCGGCGCTTACTTTCACCATGCCGATTCGTTCGCCATGATGCGCGGCGGCCACCTCGATATCTGTGTGCTGGGCGCTTTCCAAGTATCGGTGACAGGCGACCTTGCCAACTGGCACACCGGCGCCGCCGACGCCATTCCTGCCGTCGGCGGCGCCATGGATCTGGCCATCGGCGCCAGGCAAGTGTTCGTCATGATGGAGCATCAGACTAGGAACGGCGAAAGCAAGATCGTCTCGCATTGTTCGTATCCATTGACCGGCATCGCCTGTGTCAACCGTATCTACACCGACCTCGCCGTGCTCGACGTGACGAAACAGGGCCTGCAGGTGCGCGAGATCGTCGCGGACCTGTCCTTTGAAGAATTGCAAAAAATCACCGGCGCACCGTTGCTGCCTGCTGTTGCGCCACCATGACCAGGAGACGATGCCATGACTGAAGCCTTGATCTGCGATGCCATCCGCACTCCCATCGGCCGTTACGGCGGCGCACTGAAAGAAGTACGCGCCGATGACCTCGGCGCGATTCCGCTACGCGCCTTGATGGCGCGCAATCCACAAGTCGACTGGAATGCCATCGATGATGTCATCTTCGGCTGCGCCAACCAGGCCGGCGAAGACAACCGCAACGTCGCGCGCATGTCGGCACTGCTGGCTGGCCTGCCGCAATCGGTGCCGGGTTCCACCATCAACCGTCTGTGCGGTTCCGGCATGGATGCCGTCGGTACTGCCGCGCGCGCTATCAGGTCAGGTGAAGCGCAACTGGTGCTGGCCGGTGGCGTCGAGTCGATGACGCGCGCGCCGTTCGTCATGGGCAAGGCGGATAGCGCGTTTTCGCGCAGCGCTGGCATCTACGACACGACCATCGGCTGGCGTTTCCCGAATCCGCAGATGAAGGCCCTCTACGGTACGGATACCATGCCGGAAACCGCTGAAAACGTTGCCGACGATTTCAGGATCAGCCGTTCCGATCAGGACAGGTTCGCCGTCGCCAGCCAGGCCAAGGCCGCCGCGGCCCAGGCCAATGGCGCACTCGCGCATGAAATCACGCCGGTCGTGATCCCGCAAAAAAAAGGCGAGCCGATCACCGTCATCAACGACGAACATCCGCGCGCGACCAGTATCGAGGCTTTAGCTAGACTCAAGGGCGTAGTGCGCGCCGACGGCACCGTGACGGCGGGTAACGCTTCCGGCATCAATGACGGCGCTTGCGCCTTGTTGCTGGCCAACGCCGCTGCGGTCAAACGATATGGCCTGACGCCGCGCGCGCGCATCATCGGCATGGCGACAGCCGGCGTAGCGCCGCGCATCATGGGTATCGGCCCGGCGCCCGCCACCGAGAAGCTGTTGCTGCAATGCAGTCTGAGTATCGAACAGATGGACATCATCGAACTCAACGAAGCCTTTGCTGCGCAGAGTCTGGCGGTATTGCGGGAGCTCGGCGTGGCCGACGACGACCCGCGCGTCAATCCGAACGGCGGCGCGATTGCGCTCGGCCATCCGCTCGGGATGAGCGGCGCGCGCCTGGTGACGACGGCAATGTACCAGTTACAGCGCAGCGGCGGTCGTTATGCCCTGTGTACCATGTGTATAGGCGTTGGGCAGGGTATCGCGATGCTCATCGAGCGTGTTTGAAGATCGATGACTCAGGTGGTGAGTCATCCGACGGTTTGTCCTGGGTCACAACGCACGGATGAATGTCGTCACCAGTTCCGCAAATGCCTCCGGCTGTTCGATGACGCTGAGGTGCGAAGCACCCGCAATAATCGCCAGTGTTGCACCGGGAATGCCATCAGCCAGCGTCTGCGCCATCGATAACGGCGTTCCCTGATCCAGTTCACCGGCAATCACCAGCGTTGGCGCATCGATCCGGCCCAGGCGCGCCGTGGTATCGACGCTGCCGACGGCGTTGCAGCAGCCGACATAAGCGGCAGGATCGGTGC
>JBAPMF010000055.1:0-45438 GCA_049278475.1 Herbaspirillum sp.
CACGCGTTCAGCGGTCTGCAAAGCGCGTATCGCCAGCGGCGCCAGCAGGCGCCAGCCGCCGTTACGGCCGGTGCGGGCGCGATGGGCATCGTTCAGACGCTGCCATTGCGCATAAAAATTTTCTGCAAAACGCAGCATCAGACCGATGCCCAGCGCGATACGCTCCACCGGCACGCCGACGCGGCGCAATGGTGACAATATAAATTCCAGCACCGCCAGCAGATCATCGAAACGGGTAGTGATGGTCAGCATCAGCGCCAGCATCGACGCCGCCATGATGCGTAAGGCGCTGCTTAGCCCGATGGCCGGATTGCCCATCAGCCAATGGAAACCGGCAATCAGTACCACCGCGATCAGCAGGCCGCGCAGCATGCGCCACTGTTGCCAGCCGGCCGTGCCGAGCGAGAGGAACAGCGCCAACACCACGGCAGCAGCGATGGCGAGATGCGATGACGTACTGGACAGTATCAGCGCCGTGCCAGCAATGGAGAGCGCGATCAGCTTGATGCTGGCCGGTATGGCGTGCAGCCAGGTGCGGCGTGTGACATACAGGCTACGCATCGTTTCCCAGCGCGGCGTGTTGTGAGATGGTGAGATCGTGAATACGTTCCAGGAGCTTGGCGGCTACTACGGCGGCACCGCGTTTGCGGACGTCCTGCGCATACGCTGCGCAGATGTCGCGGCCGGGACCGTCACCGCGCAGCTTACCGTTGTCCAGCCACAGCACGCGTTCGAAATCGCAGACATGGTCCAGCAGATGCGTGGACAAAATGATTTGCCGGTCAGTGGCGGCGATCTGCGCCGATAGTTGTAACTGACTTGGCAGGTCGAGCGCGGAGTAAGGCTCGTCCAGCAGTAATGTGGCCGGGCTGGTGATTTGCAGCGCCATCAGGCAGACCTGCTGGCGCTGGCCCTGGCTCAGTTCGCCGATAGCGCGCGCGGCCCAGTCCGCCCATCCGCGTTGCGCCAGAAAAGCCTGCGCCTGCTGCCGCGCCTGTGCTTTACCGATACCGGCGGCAGTGAGGCTGAATGCCAGTTCTTCCGCCACCGTCGGAAAAATGATCTGGTCTTCGGGATTCTGGAACATCATGCCGACCTGTTGTGGCAGCGTGCGGCGTTGCGCTGCGTCGGCAGTGTCGCAGCCATGTACGGTCACACGTCCGGCCTGTGGCTGGTCCAGTCCGCAGATCAAGCGAAACAGACTGCTCTTGCCGGCGCCGTTGTCGCCGATCAGGCCGATGCGCGACTGCGTCAGGTGCAGATCGATCTGTTCGAGCGCGATGCGGTCGCCGCGTCTGAGCGTGACCGCTTCCAGTTTGATGCCGCGCGCGCCGGCAGGGGGCAAGGTAGTGAGGCTCATGTCGTGTCGGCTCGTGCCTGTCGTGGGGCCGCCATTGTATGACAGCCGATAGCGCGCCCTGAGATCGTGAACACCGAAGCACGCCATCAGCAATGGTCGTCCTGACGGACGAGTGTCGCGGGTTCTGTTTGACTGAGTATTTTCAGGTGGAAGCAATCATAACTTGGTTTTGGAATAAAAATCTCTTTTTCAACTGGACTTTTGCATATTTTCAGATCTGTCCGGGCCGCGCAAGAATTCCGGAGTAGTGTCCAGGAGTCGGAATAACGAAGGTTTGAGCGAGCGCACACTGGGAGTACAATGTAGTGCTGAGATGGCTCAGAGAGCATTCTTGATCAATTTTTGGCCGACAACGGTAAATTTGAGGCACCGCAATTTATTAAGCCATTTCATCTTGCGACGCTGGCACACAAGATGCGTCTTGAGAAGCTGTCTCAACTAACGCTGCCGGAGGAGGTTGCTACTTACGCCAACACAATGAAGCTCTGGGAGGCATTGGGGGTGCCGCCTATTAAACCCATTCATCGTCAAGCCTCCAGCCGTTATCATCCAATCGAAGTTTTGCGCGACCAAAGTACTGTTGAAAGTACAGCAGATGCTTTGGTAAAGCTTTTGGCATCTGTTTGCTCAAATGAGCGTACTCTTGACGCTGTAAATACGATGTTACGGGAACTAGTCGACAATTGTTATTCACATGCCGGCGTGTCAGATGGTATTTATGGCTTTATATGCGCCCAAATATGGCGTCGCGCTTCAAAGGCCCAAATTGCAATCGCTGATACTGGTATTGGTATTCGCGCTTCGTTGGCATTGAACGAAGAGCTTGGCGATAGGCTAAAATCCGAGAACTGTTGCGAGCTAGCGACCGAATATGGCGTTACTGGCAAGCCCGGAAAGGGGCATTCAGGCTACGGACTAGCAGTGGCGAAAGCTTTGATTGAGCAATCGAAAGGAACGCTCATAGTCATGTCAGGGAAAGAGGGTTTTTGTCTGCGAGACGGCGTGCATTCCATATTCACTACCCCTCAAGCATGGAATGGTATTTTGTTGATAATTGAGTGGAATATAGACGTCCCAATGGATATTGGCAATGTTTATAAAAGTTTTCCTTTACCAAATGGGATGAATGATGATGATTTCTTCAACTTTTAATGTAAAAGTGACAGACATCGCTCCCGATTTAAGTACGCGCCCTGTGGGAATACGGGCAAGAGAGCGATTAATCAACGTTCTTCACGACTATGAGGCCGTGGAGATTGATTTTCTGGATAAAAGTTTGACTCCTTCTTTTGCAGACGAATGTATTGGTCGGTTTGCAGCTCAAATTGGTTTTGACGAATTTAAGAAGCGGGTTAGGCTAGTAAATTTAAGTGAAGCGTCAAAGCCACTAATCAAGCATGTGATTCTGGTTCGTTGTAGTCCCAGGCAAATGCATGCAGACCTATGAAGGTTTTTGAGGTTCTCCTTTGATTGCGTTACTGAACCCGCTCGGTAGTGGAGAGACACGAAAAACTCTGGTGCCGGGAGCCGGAATCGAACCGGCACGCCTTGCGGCGCGGGATTTTGAGTCCCGTGCGTCTACCTATTCCGCCATCCCGGCAACGCAGGACCAGGATTATGACTTATTCCGGGAAGCTGGGCAACATCTCCTTTGAGCGAGGTCACCTGTTCCGGTTTTATTTTGTCTCGCAAATGACCTTGAGCATTTGCGCACCGGTCGAGTCGGCTTCCACGTCTTGCAGCTTGACGTTGGAATAGTCGAGGGAAGGGGAGAGCAGCGCTTCGCCTTGGGCATTTGGCCTGGGATACATGGTCCGGCTACCGAAGCCGATGCGTTTTTTTTTGCAATCGAGGTAAGCGATCGATACTTCGGATGCGTAATGCGTACCCAGACCGCCTTGCAGCAGTTGCGGTTGGTTCCAGTTGAGCAGGATGTTGGCTTGCGTGATGCCGGCTCGCAGAATGCTGTGACTGCGCCGGATGCTGGATTTGTCGACAAAGAAAGTGCCGAGGCCGTTGTCGCCGAGCAGGGTCCATTGCGCGGCAAATACCTGATTCGACATCAGCAACAAGGTGAGCGCTGCAAATTTCATCGTAGTCCGTTCGGTGAGTGTGGCGCTGGGTCGTCAATGCAGTTTGATGACAGGTGTAGAAAATGTAGAACTATAATTCTATAATACCAAGTTTTATTCCATGCTCATATCATTGCCGCGAGGTTTTCCGGGATGTTCAGGTGGAACATCCGGGCCGGCCATGCGTTCGAATTTGCGCGACCAGAACGCTGATTCCAGCGCTTGAATGGATTCCTAGGATGAGGTAGAATCCCCGGCCAACCTGATTTGATCAGGGTGGCCGGCGGGTTTGTTGTGTTCCTGTCTTGTCGAAATGTGCTTCTTGAAACGCGAATCCATTCGCCAAAGGGTGTTCGGGCCGTAGCCGCAAGCCGGCAGGCCTGGAAAACTGAATGGATTCCAGACCTAACCCTGGAGAAATGATTCATGTCCATAACCATGCGCGAAATGCTGGAAGCCGGTGTCCACTTTGGTCACCAGACACGCTTCTGGAATCCCAGAATGGCCCCGTTTATTTTCGGCCATCGCAACAGAATTCACATCGTCAACCTGGAAAAGACGCTGTCCATGTATCAGGAAGCGCTGAAGTACGTGCGCCAGCTGTCGTCCGCTCGCGGCACGATCCTGTTCGTTGGCACCAAGCGTCAGGCGCGCGAAATCGTCGCCGCGGAAGCGCGCCGCGCTGGCGTTCCTTACGTCGATCAGCGCTGGCTGGGCGGTATGCTGACCAATTTCAAGACCATCAAGACATCGATCAAGCGTCTGAAGGATATGGAAGCGGCGGTCGCTGACGGTGCCAACGAAAAACTCAGCAAGAAAGAAGCGCTGCTGTTCAGTCGTGAACAGGAAAAGCTGCAAAAGGCAATCGGCGGCATCAAGGAGATGGGCGGCATTCCTGACGCTATTTTCGTGATCGACGTCGGCTATCACAAGGGCGTCATCAATGAAGCCACCAAGCTGGGCATTCCAGTCGTCGGCGTGGTCGATACCAATCACTCCCCGGAAGGCGTGGCTTATGTCATTCCAGGTAACGATGATTCCGCTAGGGCGATCGCGCTGTATGCCCGTGGTGTCGCTGATGCCGTTCTGGAAGGTCGCGCCAATGTATTGAGCGAAGTTGTCGAGGCTGTCAGGAACGGCGACGATGAATTTGTCGAAGTGAGCGAGCAGGTTTGATTTTCCCGGCGTCCGCGGAGGAGTTTCACCGGCGGGCGAAGCGATCAGATCGAATTTTTGGCATGATTCTTGTGGTGTCTGCAAAGACGGTATGTCTATTTAGTCAGGAGAAATATATGGCGGCAATTACCGCAGCTTTGGTAGGCGAACTGCGCGCGAAGACCGACGCGCCGATGATGGAATGTAAAAAAGCGCTGACCGAAGCTGATGGCGACATGGCCCGCGCGGAAGAAATTCTGCGTGTCAAGCTGGGCAGCAAGGCATCCAAGGCCTCTTCCCGCGTGACGGCCGAAGGCGTAGTAGCATCCTGTATCGTCGGCGGTGTCGGCGCGCTGGTGGAAATCAACTGTGAAACCGACTTCGTCACCAGGAACGAAGAATTCATCGGTCTGGCGAACGACGTCGCCAGGCTGGTCGTGGAAAAAAATCCTGCCGATCTGGCAGCGCTGGCGGCATTGCCTCTGGATGGCAAGACGGTGGAAGAAAAGCGTGCCGAACTGGTCGGCCGTATTGGTGAAAATATGTCGATCCGCCGCTTCGTGCGTTTCGAAACAGCCGGCAGGCTGGTTTCTTATCTGCACGGCACACGTATCGGCGTGGTGGTCGATATCGACGGCGCCGACGAACAGGTCGGCAGGGATGTCGCCATGCATATCGCAGCGATGAAGCCGGTTGCCTTGTCGTCGGATCAGGTGCCTGCCGGCCTGATCGAAAAAGAGCGTTCGGTTGCTGCGCTGAAAGCTGCGGAATCCGGCAAGCCGGACGACATTGTCGCCAGGATGGTCGATGGCGCGGTGCGGAAATATCTGAAGGAAGTGTCGTTGTTCGATCAGCCTTTCGTGAAGAACGACAAGCAGACTGTCGAACAGATGCTGAAAGCGGCCAATATCGTGCTCAAGGGGTTTGCCCTGTTTGTGGTCGGTGAGGGTGTCGAGAAAAAACAGGATGATTTCGCAGCCGAGGTGGCAGCCCAGGTTGCCGCTGCCAGGCAGGCGCAGTAAAAGCAGCAAGCGGGCCGAGAGGCCCGTTTTTTTAAGAACGTGTTCACGATCTCGTCGAATGGATCCCAGCACATGACGACACCAGCCTATAAGCGTGTACTCCTCAAACTTTCTGGCGAAGCCCTGATGGGTGACGATGCTTACGGCATCAACCGCGCCACCATCGAGCGCATGGTTGCCGATGTGGCGGAGGTCAGTCGGCTGGGCGTCGAGCTGGCCATCGTGATCGGGGGCGGCAATATCTTCCGCGGTGTCGCGCCGGGGGCGCAAGGCATGGATCGCGCCACGGCCGATTACATGGGTATGCTGGCAACCGTCATGAACTCTCTCGCACTGGCCGACGCCATGCGTCAGGCTGGTCTGACGGCGCGTGTCATGTCGGCTATCGGCATCGAGCAGATCGTCGAGCCTTATGTGCGTCCCAAGGCCTTGCAATACTTGGAAGAGGGCAAAATCGTGGTGTTTGCCGCCGGTACTGGCAATCCGTTTTTCACCACCGATACCGCAGCGGCGCTGCGCGGTTCTGAAATTGGCGCCCAGATCGTCCTGAAGGCCACCAAGGTCGATGGCGTCTATACGTCCGATCCTAGGAAGGACCCGGCGGCGACGCGCTACAGCGCCATCAGTTTCGATGAAGCGATCGCCAAGCATCTGCAGGTCATGGATGCCACCGCCTTTGCGCTGTGCCGTGATCAAAAATTGCCGGTCAAGGTGTTTTCCATCGTCAAACCAGGCGCGCTCAGGCGCGTGGTCCTGAATGAGGACGAAGGCACGCTGGTGCATGTATGAGAACGTGTTCATGTACTCATGTCGTAAACACGTTCTAAAAGTGGTTTTAGATGATAGGAGAGCAGCATGAGCATCGCTGACGTCAAGAAAAATACAGAGCAAAGAATGGGCAGGTCGATCGAGACGCTGCGCGCCAACCTGGCTAAAGTTCGCACCGGCCGCGCGCATACCGGTATTCTGGATCACGTGCAGGTGGATTATTACGGTTCGCCGACACAATTGTCGCAGGTCGCCAGTCTGACTCTGCTCGATGCGCGCACCATCGGTGTGCAGCCTTACGAAAAGAAAATGCTGGCAGCGGTCGAGAAAGCGATTCGCGAAGCCGATCTGGGCCTCAATCCGGCAACACAGGGCGAGTTGATCCGTGTGCCGACGCCGCCGTTGACCGAAGAGCGCCGCAAGGAAATGGTCAAGCTGGTCAAGAGCGAAGCCGAAGACACCAGGGTCTCGATCCGTAACATCCGGCGCGATGCCAACGAAGGCTTGAAAAAGCTGCTCAAAGACAAGGATTGCTCGGAAGACGACGAGCGTCGCGGCCAGGACGATATCCAGAAGCTGACCGATAGGTTTGTCGCGGAAGTCGACAAGCTGGTGACGGAAAAAGAAAAGGAAGTGTTGACGGTGTAGGGCTACCGGCATTGGCCGCTCATCTGGATTTTCACATTGCATGACTTATAGAAGCTCGACCCAGGTCGTGCCGCAGGTTTCAGCGGTGCCGCGGCATGTCGCCATCATCATGGATGGCAACGGACGTTGGGCGACCAGACGTTTTCTGCCGCGCATGACAGGGCATGTCAAGGGCGTTGAGACCGTTCGCACGGTCGTCAAGGCATGCGTGCGGCGCGGCATCGACTATCTCACGCTGTTTGCTTTCAGCTCCGAAAACTGGCGTCGGCCTGCCGAAGAAGTGTCTTTGCTGATGCGCCTGTTCATGACGGCGCTGGAGCGTGAAGTCAGCAAGATGCATGCGAATGGCATTCGCTTGCGCGTGGTGGGCGATCTCAGCCGTTTCGACGACAGATTGCAGGACATGGTGGCCAGGGCCGAAGCGCAGACCGCTGGCAACACGCGTCTGACGCTCACCGTTTGCGCCAACTATGGCGGCCGCTGGGACATCATGCAGGCGATCGGCAGGATGCTCGAGGAGCAGTCCGGGGCGAGCGGTTTTTCCGAAGAGCAGTTGAGTCGCCATCTGGCGATGGCCTATGCGCCCGAACCGGATTTGTTCATCCGTACCGGTGGCGAAGAGCGCATTTCCAATTTTTTGTTGTGGCAACTCGCCTATAGCGAACTGTATTTTACCGAGACCTATTGGCCCGATTTCGATGAAACCGAACTGGACAAGGCGATCGACTCTTATCGTCAGCGCGAACGGCGCTTCGGTCGTACCAGTGCGCAGATGGTCGAGCAGAAGAAGGCTTCCTGATGCTGAAAACGCGTGTCATCACGGCGCTGGTTCTTCTGGCAGTCCTGTTGCCGGTTCTTTTCCTGAGTGACTTCATTGTGTTTGCCGTCGTGACGCTGGCATTTTTTGCGGCTGGCGCTTGGGAGGGGCTGCGTCTGTTCCGGCTTTTGCGGCCGCAGTTGTGGGCCGGCGTCTGGACAGCCGTTTACGCCGCACTCGTTTTTGTCAGCGGCCTGTCCGGCGTGTGCGGCCTGTTGGGGTTGTGCGTGGCGCTGTGGGTGTTTAGCTTCGCGCCGGCCTTGAAACTCGGTTTGCCGCTGCCGGGAACGCCGGGCGATCGCCTGTTGAGCGTCGCCTATATACTGGCGCTGATGGGGTGTTTCATCGCGATCGTTGACCTGCTTCGACATGCTCCCCTTTACCTGCTATCGGTGATGGCGATCGTTTGGGTGGCTGATATCGGCGCTTATTTCGCCGGCAAGGGATACGGACGGCGCAAGCTGGCGCCGTCGATTTCTCCTGGCAAGTCCTGGGAGGGCGCAGTCGGCGGCTGGCTCGCAGTGCTGGTGATCGGGGCGGCGACGGTGATCTGTCTCGGTGACGATACCTTTTCAGGGCGTCTCTACGAGCGCTATGGCTGGTCAGGTTTCGTCATGGTCATGACGCTGCTGGTTATCGCTGCTGTGGTCGGCGATCTGTTCGAATCGCAACTCAAGCGTCGCGCCGGCATCAAGGACAGCAGCAATTTGCTGCCGGGCCATGGCGGCGTACTGGACAGGATCGATGCACTGATTCCGGTTTTACCGCTGGCGGCGCTGATCGATCTTCGGCTGTAGAGCGTGTTAGGCACTATTTAATAGGTTATGCAGCCTCGGGAGCGAGCTGAATGCAAGGCGCGACGCGGCGCTACCGGCGCTACAGCGAGGAGTCGCAACACGGCAGGCGGCCCGTTCCCGGGGCTGCCCGGAGGGTTCGGTCGAGAAGGGCGCGTTGCGGCGCGCCTTGCACTACATTCCTTCTCGACCGAACGGGATCGATGAAATAGTGCCTAACACGCTCTAGGAATTTCATGCAGGCAATTACTATACTTGGCTCGACTGGTTCGATCGGCGTTTCGACGCTGGACGTGGTCGGGCGGCATCCCGATCGTTACTGTGTGTATGCGTTGACGGCGCATACACGCGTCGACGCGCTGGCGCAACAATGCGCGCGTTTCCAGCCCCGTCTCGCTGTGGTCGGTACGGCGCAGGCCGCGCAGCAGTTGCAGCAAAAGCTGCGGGCGCTGCAATTGCGCACCGAAGTGCTGTACGGCAGTCAGTCCTTGTGCGACGTGGCTGGCGCTGCGGAATGCCATGTCGTCATGGCAGCGATCGTGGGCGCGGCGGGCTTGTCTCCCACGCTGGCTGCGGCGCGCGCCGGCAAGAAGATTCTGCTGGCCAACAAGGAGGCATTGGTCATGTCAGGCCAGTTGCTGATGGATGCCGTTGCGCAGAACCATGCAACATTGCTGCCGATCGACAGCGAGCACAACGCCATTTTTCAATGTCTGCCGCATGACTATCGTCGCTCGCCGGGTGAGGCCGGTATCGCCAGGATCCTGCTGACGGCATCGGGTGGCCCTTTCCTCAAGCGTGCCGTCGAGACGCTCGATGACATCACGCCGGAAGAGGCGGTGGCGCACCCCAGATGGGTCATGGGACGCAAGATTTCCGTCGATTCCGCCACGATGATGAACAAGGGACTGGAAGTCATCGAGGCGCATTGGCTGTTCGGTATGCCGGCGGACAGGATCGAAGTCATGATTCATCCGCAAAGTGTGATTCATTCGCTGGTGTCCTATATCGATGGCTCGGTGCTGGCGCAGTTGGGCAACCCCGACATGCGCATCCCGATCGCCCATGCGCTGGCGTATCCGGAGCGCATCGCCTCCGGCGTGACCCAACTGGACCTGGCTGCGGTCGGGCAATTATCTTTCGAGCGGCCGGACTTCGGCCGTTTTCCATGCCTCAAACTGGCGTATGATGCCCTTCAGGCTGGAGGCAGCGCTGCTGTGATCCTCAATGCCGCCAATGAAGTTGCCGTTCAGGCATTCCTGAATCAGGAAATCGGATTTCGCATGATTGACCAAGTCATCGCCCGTGTCGTGGATACATTGCCGCCTGGTTCGGTGACGGATATCGACGCCCTGATCGAGCAGGACAGGATGGCCCGTTCGGTAGCCGGATCCTGTCTGCCGTCATGAGTCTGTTACATACTCTGCTGGCCTTCGCGGTCGCGCTCGGCAGCCTCGTCGTGGTGCATGAACTCGGACATTACTGGGTCGCGCGCCTGTGTGGCGTCAAGGTCTTGCGTTTTTCCGTGGGCATGGGACGCGTGATCTATGCGCGCCGCTTCGGCCGGGACCAGACAGAGTGGGCCTTGTCGATTTTGCCGCTGGGCGGCTATGTCAAGATGCTCGATGCACGCGAGCAGGACGTCAGCAATATGGCGGACGCAGACCTCAAGCGCGAATTCACCCGTCAATCCGTCTGGCGCCGCATGGCGATCGTCGCTGCCGGTCCGCTGGCCAATTTCATTCTCGCGATTCTGCTGTTTGCTGGCTTGTTCATGTACGGCGTTCCCGAGCCGCTGCCCAAGCTGCGTTCGATGGCGGAACAGAGCGCCGCCTATCAGGCTGGTTTGCGTGGTGGCGAAACCATTACGGCGATCGGCGGCAAGCCGGTGCAGTCCTGGTCGGAAGTGCGCTGGGAATTGATGCGGCATGTGCTTGCAAAGACGCCGGCGCGTCTGGATGTCGAGCGCCACTATTCCGGCGGCAGACTGTCCGACGCCGTGAACCTGCCGCTCGATAGCGTATCGGACGAGGATCTCGAAGGCGATTTTCTATCCAGACTCGGTTTGTCTCTGGCCCGTCCGCCCGCCATCCTAGGCCGGATCATGGATAACGGCCCCGCCATGCAGGCGGATTTGCAAACGGGCGACTTGATTCTGCGTGTGGACGATACGCCAGTCAAGGATGGCCTGGCCTTGGTCGAACTGGTGCGCGCTTCTCCCGGCAAAGCGATGCAGTTGCATGGTCTGCGCGGTCAGCGTGAACTGCATGTCCGGGTCACGCCGGAAATGTTCGATGACAATGGCCAGAGGGTCGGCCGCATCGGGGTCGAAGTGCCGCTGGCGCCGGAGATGGCCGTCATCAGCGATGCGCCGTGGACGGCGCTTGTCAAGGGCGCGCGCAAGACCTGGGATACCGGCGCCATGACACTGACGATGATAGGCAGGATGATCGTCGGCCAGGTGTCATGGAAAAATATTACCGGCCCGATTACCATCGCCGATTACGCGGGGCAGACCGCCAAAGTCGGTCTGGTCAGCTATCTGAGCTTCGTCGCTTTCATCAGTATTAGTCTCGGTGTCATGAATCTGCTGCCTATTCCGGTTTTAGATGGCGGTCATTTGCTGTATTATTCGCTGGAGATTTTGACAGGGCGTCCGGTTTCCCAACGTTTGGGAGAGATTGCGCAACGCGCTGGTCTCGGTATTTTGCTGATGCTGATGCTCGTTGCCGTGTTCAACGACATTGTCCGTCTGATGTTTTGAGAATGCGTCACCGGTCGCCCTGGAGGGCTTGTGATTGAGAACACGGTTGCAATATGCTTGACATAAACGATAAACGATAAGCGATGAACTTACATTCCGCGCATTTTTCTGTCCCGACCCTTTCCCGCAGCCTGATCGCCGCCGTGCTGGCATTCTGTTCGCACCATGCGGTTGCGGTTGCTCCGTTCGTGGTCAAGGACATCCGTGTCGAAGGCATACAGCGTACTGAAGCTGGAACGGTTTTCAGTTATTTACCGGTGCGCGTGGGCGATACCTTCGACGATGAAAAAGGCACGGCGGCGATCAAGGCGCTTTATGCGACCGGCTTTTTCAAAGATGTGCGCATCGAAGCCGAAGGCAATGTGCTGGTGGTTCAGGTGGAAGAGCGTCCGGCGATCGCCAGCGTCGATTTCACCGGCATCAGGGAGTTCGACAAGAATCAGTTGACCAAGGCGCTCAAGGAGATCGGTGTCGCCGAATCGCGTATTTTCGACAGGTCGCAGGTCGATCGCGCCGAGCAGGAACTGAAACGCCAGTATTTGTCGCGCGGTCTGTACGGCGCCACGGTCGCCACTACCGTGACGCCGGTCGAGCGCAATCGCGTCGCGGTATCGTTTGCCGTGAACGAGGGTGAGATTGCCCGCATCAAGCAGATCAACATCATCGGCAGCAAGGCATTCCCGGACAGCACGCTGCGCGGTCAGCTCAAACTGACCGCGCCGGGCTGGTTCACCTGGTACACCAAGGCTGATCAGTATTCCAAACAGAAGCTGGCAGGCGATATCGAGTCGCTGCGCTCGTATTATCTCAATCGCGGTTATCTGGAAATGCAGGTCGAATCGACCCAGGTGTCGATCACGCCGGACAAGAGGGATATTTACATTACCATCAATATCAATGAAGGCGAAAAATATACGGTTTCCGATATCAGGCTGGACGGCGAAATGTTCGGTATGCGGGATGATCTGGCAGCATTGGTGCAATTGAAAAAAGGCGATGTGTATTCTGGCGCCAAGTTGACGGACAGCGCCAGGAAAATCGGCGAACGTCTGGGTAATTTCGGTTATGCTTTCGCCAATGTGAATGCCAATCTGGATATCGACCGCGAGAAGAAGGAGGTTGCCTTCACCATCATGATCGACCCGGGCAAGCGCGTGTATGTGCGCCGCATCAACATAGCTGGCAATACCAAGACGCGCGATGAAGTCATCCGCCGCGAATTCCGTCAGTTCGAGAACTCCTGGTACGACGGCGAGAAGATCAGGCTGTCGCGCGACCGCGTCGATCGTCTGGGTTATTTCAAGGAAGTGAGCATCGAAACGCCGGAAGTGCCAAACAGCACCGATCAGGTCGATGTCAACATGAGGATCGAAGAAAAGCCGACCGGCAACGTCATGCTCGGCGCCGGCTTCTCACAAACCGACAAGTTGAGTCTGGTCGGTTCGATTTCGCAGGAAAATGCCTTCGGCAGCGGTAACACCATCGGCATCGACGTCAATACCAGTTCGCGTTATCGCACGGTTGCGGTGTCGCA
Organism: Herbaspirillum sp.; assembly: GCA_049278475.1. Taxonomy (GTDB): domain Bacteria; phylum Pseudomonadota; class Gammaproteobacteria; order Burkholderiales; family Burkholderiaceae_D; genus Herbaspirillum. The sequence continues at coordinate 12,935 of JBAPMF010000055.1, forward strand.
GACCAATCCCTATTTCACCGATGACGGCGTCAGCCGCACGTATGAAATGTTTTTGCGCACGATGCGTCCATCGGCCTATACCAGGGGCGACTACCGCGTCAAAACCCTAGGCGGCAACATCAGGTTCGGCGTGCCGTTCTCCGAGCTGGATCGCGTGTTCTTTGGCGTCGGTGTGGAAAACACCGGGGTTGACACAGACGGCAGCAGCCCAAGCCTGTACCGTCAGTATGTGCGCGATTTCGGCGCCGGCGAGGTGGCAGGCTGTAATGTGCTTTCCAGCAGTTCCTGCGGCATCGGCACTGCAAGGACGACCAGTTTCCCGCTGACGGCGGCATGGCAGCGCGACGGCCGCGATAGCGCGCTAGTGCCGACCAGGGGCCGTTTCCAGCGCGCCAATCTGGAATTATCGGGTTTTGGCAGCTTGCAGTACTACCGTGCAAGCTATCAGCACCAGTATTTCCAGCCGTTCTGGTCGAATGCGGTGACGATTGCGTTCAATGGCGAAGTCGACTATGGCAAGGGTTTCGGCGACAAGCCTTACCCTATCTTCAAGAATTTTTACGCCGGCGGTATTGGTACCGTGCGTGGTTATCAGGCATCATCGCTGGGTAACAGGAAAGACCAGTACGGCGATTCGTTGGGGGGCGCATCGCGGCTCATCGGCAACGTCGAATTGCAATTTCCCTTCCCTGGCTTGGGGCAGGACCGCAGCCTGCGCTGGTTTACTTTCGTTGACGGCGGTAACGTTTTTGCCGATGGCGAACGTATCGAGTTCGATGATTTGCGTTATTCGGCCGGTTTCGGCCTGAGCTGGATTTCGCCGATTGGACCTTTGAAGCTGAGTTATGGTAAACCCTTGAACGCCAAGCAAGACGACAGGGCGCAACACTTCCAGTTCCAGCTGGGAACCGGATTTTGAGCGTCTGCCCGGCTAGTGGCATAATTGCAACCTGTAACGTTACGGAGAATGATCTTGAAGTTCATGACTAAATCACTGTTGTCGATCCAGGCCGTGGCGCTGACCGTTGGTATATTATCGTGTGTCAATGCGCAGGCGCAAAACTCGAAGATCGCTTTTGTCAGCACCGAGCGTATTTTCCGCGAAGCGACTCCTGCCAAGGCTGCGCAAAGCAAGCTGGAAGCAGAATTCTCCAGGCGTGAAAGAGATATTCAAGACCTGGCAGCGCGTCTGAAAATCCAGTCGGACAGGCTGGACAAGGACGCTACCGTTCTGTCTGAATCCGAGCGCATCAGGCGCCAGCGCGATATGTCCGATCTGGACAAGGAATTTCAACGCAAGCAGCGTGAATTCCGCGAAGATCTGAATCAGCGCCGTAACGAAGAGCTGTCGATTTTGCTGGAGCGCACCAACAAGGTCATTCGTCAGATAGCTGAAGCTGAGAAATACGACATCGTTTTCCAGGAAGCAGTTTTTGCCAGCAAGCGCATCGACATCACTGACAAGGTGCTGAAAGAACTGTCGAAGTAATCACCGTGCCGGGAAGGTATCGTCTCCGCGCTGCTGGAGAGGGTAGTGAATCAATTGGGGAAGCAGGGATGAGTATTCGGCTGGGGCAGCTGGTCGAACGCCTGGGTGGCCGGCTGAAAGGCGATGCGCAGATGGAGGTCGGCGGCATTGCCCCTCTGGATACAGCGACATCGTCGCACATGACGTTTCTTTCCAATCCCAGGTTGCGACCCCGGGCGGGGCAGACGCAGGCCGCTGCATTGATTTTGTCTGAAGCGGACGACGCAGCGGTCACGGCTTACCGCGGCGCGCGTATCGTCATCGAGAATCCCTATGCCTATTTTGCCAGGGTAGCGCAACTGTTTGCTGCCCAGGCGGCGATTCCTGTCACGGCAGGCAGGCATGCGAGTGCGTGTGTCGATGCAGGCGCCGATGTGGCGGCAAGCGCGGCCATCGGACCGCAGGTCGTGATCGAGGCGGGTGCGCGTGTCGGCGAGCGCGCTGTGATCGATGCTGGCAGTTACATCGGGCGCAATGCGCGTGTTGGCGCCGACACGCATTTCCATGCACGTGTGACCCTCCATGCCGATTGCGAAATCGGCGAACGTGGCATCGTTCATTCAGGCGCCGTGATCGGCGCGGATGGTTTCGGTTTTGCCAATGAGAACGGCGTCTGGATCAAGATTCCGCAAATGGGCAGGGCCGTGATCGGCAACGATGTCGAAATCGGTGCCAACACCACTATCGACCGCGGCGCTTTGTCCGATACCGTGCTGGAAGACGGCGTCAAGCTGGATAACCAGATTCAGATCGCGCACAACTGCCATATCGGCGCGCACACGGCCATCGCAGCTTGCGCCGGCATCGCCGGCAGCGCCAGAATCGGCAAATATTGCTCGATCGGCGGCGGCGCCATGATCCATGGTCATATCACCATCGCCGAGCATGTTCATGTTTCGGCAGGAACGCTGGCGTTGCGCTCCATTCCGGAGCCGGGGCAATATACCGGCTTTTATCCCATCGCCAGGCATGGAGAATGGGAAAAATCAGCCGCATTGGTGCGCAATCTGGGCGTGATGCGCGAGAAAATCCGTGCCTTGGAAAAAACCACCAGATTGCTTGCAGAGCAGTTTACAGAGCAAAAAAAATGACCAGTCTCGATATCCACCGAATCAAGGAATATCTTCCCCACCGTCATCCGCTGTTGCTGGTGGACCGTGTCCTCGAATGGGAAAGCGGCAAAGCCATTACCGCCATCAAGAACGTGAGTGTCAATGAAGATTTTTTCAATGGCCATTTTCCACACAGGCCGGTGATGCCGGGGGTATTGATGATAGAGGCGCTGGCGCAGACTGCTGCTCTGCTGTCGTTTCTGACCGAAGGTCGCAAGCCCGACGCCAATACCGTCGTGTATTTCGTCGGTATCGACAATGCGCGTTTCAAGCGTCCGGTAGAGCCGGGCGATCAGTTGAAGATGCATGTGGAAATCACTCGTCGCGCGCGCGGCATCTGGAAGTACAAGGCCGTTGCCACCGTTGACGGTCAGGTGGCGGTCGAAGGTGACCTGATGTGTACCATGCGCAATGTCAACGACGCTGGCCAGGCAGGCTGAACGATGTCGCGCATTCATCCGAGCGCCATCATAGCGCCGGACGCCCAGCTCGATGCTTCGGTCGAAGTCGGTGCTTACTCTGTGATTGGCGAAAATGTTCGTATCGGCGCCGGCACCAGAGTCGGTCCGCATGTTGTGATCGATGGCCATACAACCATCGGTTGCGACAACCGGATTTTTTCGTTCGCTTCCCTCGGCAGCGCGCCGCAGGACAAAAAATATGCCGGCGAACCGACGCGCCTGGAGATCGGCGACCGTAATACCATCCGCGAATTCGTCACCTTCAATCTGGGTACGGCGCAGGATGCGGGCCTTACCCGCATCGGCAGCGACAACTGGATCATGGCCTACGTGCATCTCGCGCACGATTGCCAGCTCGGCAATAACATCATTCTGGCCAACAATGCGACCCTGGGAGGACACGTCCATTTGAGCGACTGGGTATTTCTCGGCGGCTTTACCTCGGTGCATCAGTTTTGCCATATCGGCGCGCATGCGATGACGGCATTTACTGCCGCTGTCAGCCAGGACGTTCCGCCGTTCGTGACGGCGGCGGGCAATCGCGCAGCGCCGGCCGGTATCAACAGCGAGGGCCTGAAGCGACGCGGCTTCATGCCGGAACAGGTTGCCGCCATCAAGCACGCTTACAAGCTTATCTATCGTTCCGGCTTGTCGCTCGAGGCAGCCAGGCAGGAACTGTTGCGGCAAGAAGAACAGTCTCCCGAATCGGCTGCGCATATCCGCCTGATGCGTGAGTTCATCACTTCATCGTCTCGTGGCATCATCCGATAATATATCGATTGCCATGGTTGCCGGCGAAAGCTCAGGCGATCTGCTGGCAAGCCGATTACTATCCGGCCTGCGGATGCGTCTGCCGGATGCGCGCTTGCATGGCATCGGCGGGCGGCACATGGCAGAGCATGGTTTCATCAGCGACTGGCCGATGGACAAGCTCACCGTGCGCGGGCTATTCGAGGTTTTGCCGCGCTACCGCGAGATCAAAGGCATACAAAATGCCTTGCGTGACCAGTTGCTCAGAGAGAGGCCGGCAGTTTTCATCGGTGTCGACTATCCCGGTTTCAATCTGGGACTGGAACAACGGTTGCGCGAAAACGGCATTCCCACCATGCATTTCATCGGGCCGCAAATCTGGGCCTGGCGCGGCAAGCGTATCAAACAGATCGCGCGCGCCGTGTCGCACATGCTGGTGATTTTCCCCTTCGAGGAAGAAATCTACCGCAAGGCCGGCGTGCCGGTGACCTATGTCGGCCATCCTCTGGCGGAAGTCATCCCGATGGCGCCGGATCAGGATGCAGCGTGTATTGCGCTAGGCTTGTCTGCAGCGCGCCGCGTCGTCGCGATCTTGCCGGGCAGCCGTATGTCAGAGTTGAAATACAATTCCGCCAGTTTTCTCGGCGCGGCCAGACTGCTGGCGCAGCGCGAGCCTGATTTGCAGTTCGTGGCGCCGATGGCCGGCGACAGGCAGCGCGCCTGTTTTGAGCAGTGGATCGTCCGGACTGGCAGTAGCGATCTGGGTATACGGGTTACCAGCGAACCATCGCATACGGCCATGGCGGCGGCCGATGCCGTGCTGGTCGCCTCTGGCACGGCATCGCTGGAAGTCGCCCTGCATAAAAAACCGATGGTGATCGCTTACAGGATGATGCGTGCTTCTTACGAAATCATGCGTCATATGAACTATCAGCCCTGGGTCGGTTTGCCGAACATTCTGGCGCGCACATTCCTGGTGCCTGAATTATTGCAGAATGCCGCCACGCCGCAGGCGCTTGCTGATGCCTTATGGCAGCAGATGAACGATCCGGCGCATGCGCAACGATTGCGGCAACGTTTCACCGACATGCACCATTCCTTGTTGCGCGATACCGCGAGTGTCAGCGCGCAGGCGGTCTGTAGCCTGCTGGAAGGAAAAGAAACGGCATGACGAAGAAAAGCGAACTGGATGCATCGCTGCTGACGCTGGGCGATGCAGCCGGCGAAACGGTGTGCGGTGTCGATGAAGCCGGTCGTGGTCCGCTGGCAGGCCCGGTATTCGCTGCCGCTGTAATTCTCGATCCCGCGCAGCCGATCACCGGTCTGCGCGATTCCAAGAAGCTGAGCGCGGCCAGCCGTGATGCGCTGGCGCTAGAGATCAGGGAGCGCGCGATCGCCTGGGCCGTCGCTGCCTGTTCGGAGCAAGAAATCGACCAGCTCAATATCCTGCACGCCAGCCTGCTGGCCATGCGTCGCGCGGTCGAGGCCCTGCAAACCGTGCCGACGCTGGCCCTGATCGATGGCAATCGCTGCCCGCTCATGCACATTCGCGCGCAAGCCATCGTCAAGGGCGACGACAAGGTGCCGTCGATTTCCGCTGCTTCCATTCTTGCCAAGACTGCGCGCGATGCGGCGTTGATGGTACTGCATGCGCAGTATCCGCATTACGCTTTCGATCGGCACAAGGGGTATCCGACGGTGCTGCATCTGGAACGTCTACGCCGGTATGGCGTCTCGCCAGTGCATCGCAGATCATATGCGCCGGTACGGGCCTTGTTGGATGCCTACTCTGCATCGGCACAGGCTGAAGCAGGGCGACATGCATGAAGTCCATTTCCTCGCGCGACAACCCGCTGTATAAAGAGTTGAAACGACTCGCCACCAGCGCCCAGGTGCGCCGCAAGTCAGGGCGCAGTTTGCTCGATGGTGTGCATCTGGCCGCAGCCTGCTTGCAGCAAGCCAGCGCGCCGCAGCTGTGTGTGGTCGCGGAGAGCGCTGCTGATCATGCGGAAGTCGCGCCTATCCTGGCGCAGTGCGAAACAGGCGGTACGCCCTGCATCAGTCTGCCGGACGTTTTGTATCAAGCCTTGAGCCAGGTCGAGAATGGTATCGGCCTGCTGCTCGTGATCGCCACCCCGCAACCGCAGGCGCCGCGGGCATTGACGACATCGGCAGTGTTGCTGGATGGTTTGCAGGATCCCGGCAATCTCGGTTCTATTCTGCGCAGTGCTGCTGCTGCCGGCATACGTCAGGTGTTGTGTTCGGGCGGCACTGCTGCGGCGTGGTCGCCGAAAGTACTGCGCGCCGGCATGGGAGCGCACTTTCTGCTCGACATTATCGAGAATGCCGATTTGCTGAGCCTCTGCCAGAGCAGCAGAATTCCGGTGCTGGCGACCAGTTCTCACGCGCAAAAGACGATTTACCAGAGCGATCTCACGCAGGAAGTCGCGTGGCTGTTCGGTCATGAGGGTCAGGGTGTGGCCGACGCATTGCTGGAAGCGGCTGGCGCCAGGGTCGCGATTCCGCATCTGGGGCCGGTGGAGTCGCTCAACGTCGCCGCGGCGGCAGCGGTCTGCTTCTTTGAACAGGTCCGGCAAAGGCAGGATGGTCTTAAAAATCGCGCGAGCTAGTGCCGCCTCTATAATCCAGTTTTCACATAAGAGCCGCTAACACAACGCTGCTGGCTGCGTTGTGCCTCCTTGTCGTATCTTCGTACTGTCTTCGTCGGCGCGTCTTGCCATCGGCGTTGTGTTAGCGGCTCTAAGTCGTCATTGCCAATCCATCCGGCATCAGCCCAGTATTTCAATACAGCTTCTGCGACGATTCATGCAGCAATTGCGCATACAAGCGATGCCGCATGGGCGCGATCTTACCGCTTTCGACCGCTGCCAGTACGGCGCAGCCCGGTTCGTTCAGATGATGGCAGTTATAAAACCTGCATTGGCCCAGATGCGGCGCGAACTCGCGGAAGGCGCGTTCCAGCATGCCTTCGCTGAGCTGGTATAAACCGAATTCCTGAAATCCCGGCGAGTCGATCACGGCAGTATCGTCGCTCATCGCATACAGACGCGTGAAGGTGGTGGTATGCTTGCCGGTATCGAGTGCAGCCGAGATTTCGCGCGTGGCGATATCGGCGTCCGGTACGATCAGATTGATCAGCGATGACTTGCCCATGCCGGACTGGCCGATCAGAATGGTCGACTGGCCTTGCAGCAAGGGCAGAAAAGTATTGCGTGTCGTATCGGCCTGTGCCAGCGCGGATACTTCATGCACCGGGTAGCCGAGTTTGCTGTAAACCTGTAGCCGCGCGTGCGCTTTCGGCAGCGCTGCTGCGAGATCGGTTTTGTTGAGGATGATATGGGCATCGACACCGGCCGATTCTGACGCGATCAGGGCGCGTGACACCAGGTCATCCGAAAAACCCGGCTCGGTTGCTGTCACGATGAATAATTGGGTAACGTTGGCGGCCAGCAGCTTGGATTTATATTGGTCCGAGCGATATAGCAGGGTCTGGCGCCCGGCGATCGATTCGATCACGGCTTGATTGGGCGAGGTGCGTCTGAGGTGGACCTTGTCGCCGACCACGACATCGCCCTTCCTGCCACGCGTGACGCATTGCAGTTTTTCCGCGCCGGCCTGTACCAGATAATGGCGGCCATGCGCGGCGATGACGGTGCCGGCTTCGGTATTGTTTTCGGTGGCGCTCATGCCAGGGGCGTGCAGGCGCTAGCGTGCCGCATTCAATCTGCCGTGCAGTTTGCCGATTCGCAGCGACGCGGGCGGATGCGAATCATAGAATGCTGAGTGCAACGGGTCTGGCGTCAGCGTCGAGGCATTGTCTTCGTACAGTTTGACCAGCGCCGACACTAGGTCCTGCGCGTTGGTGTGTTGCGCGGCAAATGCATCGGCTTCAAACTCGTGTTTGCGCGACGATAGCGATGACAGCGGTGACAGCAAGAAAGTGAAAATTGGCAAGACCAGCATGAACAGAATCAGCGCCATCGCATCGTTGTTGCCAAAGAGCATAGGATCGACGCCAAGTCCGGTGTAGAACCACGCCTGTCCCTTGAGGTAGCCCAGCAGCGCCAGAAAGACCAGCGAAATCGCAAACATGACGATGATGCGTTTGATGATGTGCCTGAGTTTGAAGTGGCCCAGCTCGTGCGCCAGCACCGCTTCGATTTCATGCGGCGCCAGACGCGTCAGCAGTGTGTCGAAAAAGACGATGCGCCTGCCTGTGCCGAAGCCGGAGAAATAAGCGTTACCGTGGGCGCTGCGCCTGGAACCGTCCATCACGAACAAGCCCTTGGAGGCAAAGCCGACGCGCTGCATCAGCGCTTCGATACGCACACGCAGACTGTCGTCGTCCAGCGGTGTGAATCTGTTGAACAGCGGCGCGATCACGGCCGGATACAGTAGCAGCATCAGCAGCTGGAAACCGCTCCATACCAGCCACGCATAAAACCACCACCATGACCCGGCCTGATCCATCAACATCAGGATCGCCCACAACAGCGGCAGACCGATCACCGCGCCGATCGCCGCGTTCTTGACGGCGTCGGCGAAGAACAGGCCGCGTGTCATCCTGTTGAAGCCGAAACGCGCCTCTTGCACGAACTGGCGGTAATAGTCGAAAGGCAGGTCGATCAGGCCGGAAATCAGGGCAAACGCCGCAATCAGTCCCAGTTGATACGGCATACCAGGGTTGCCGAACCAGTGTAGCAGCAGGTCCGACAGTAGCTGCAGGCCGCCCAGCAGTGTAAAACCAAGCAGTACGGCTGCGTTGGCGAGCCGCGTCAACAAACCGAATCTGGTACGCGCGATCGTGTAGTCAGCGGCTTTTTGATGCGCTGCCAGCGGGATCTTCCCGGCGAATTCGGCGGGTACTGCGCTGCGATGCGTCAGCACATGGTGGATATGACGCGAACCGAGCCAGAACCGCACCACCAGGGTCAACAGCAAAAAACCGGCGAACAAAACCGAAAACGTGAGTGAATACATTCTTTCCCTGTGCGAAAATGACGACCAGCAGAATCTTTCAAAGAATCCGATGCGCATGTCGAATCAAATAAGATAAGCAGCCGATCCAAGCAGAACATATAAGAAGGAGCCATTATGTCACAAGCCACCCATCGCGCCGCCCCGGCCTACGCGGCTTCAGTGCGCCCGAACGAGCTCAACCTGATCTGGCTGGATATGGAAATGACCGGCCTCGACCCGGACCGCGACCGCATCATCGAAGTTGCTATCGTGGTGACTGATCCCGGGCTGAATGTGTTGGCCGAAGGTCCGGTATTTGCGATCCATCAGTCCGATGCGATCCTCGACGGCATGGATGCCTGGAACAAAAGCACCCACGGCCGTTCCGGCCTGATCGAGCGCGTCAAGACATCGACCGTGACCGAAGCCGAAGCTGAAGAGGCATTGATCGATTTCCTCAAGCATTTCGTGCCGACCGGCAAATCGCCGATGTGCGGCAATTCGATCTGCCAGGACCGCCGCTTCATGGCGCGCGGCATGCCCAAGCTGGAAGCCTTCTTTCACTATCGTAACCTTGATGTTTCCACGCTCAAGGAACTGTGCCGCCGCTGGCGGCCTGAGCTGGCAAGCGGTTTCAAGAAACATCAGAAGCATACTGCGCTGGCCGACATCATCGAATCCATCGAAGAGCTGAAATACTACCGCGAGTATTTCATCAAGGGATAGCACGATGGTGTGCGCGTGCATCAGAACGTGTTGACGATCTCATCGGGAGTCGCACTATCGTTTTTTCAGGGTGGGATGCAAGGCGTGAGGCGCAGGCGGGCCGTCGAGGATTGGCAACGCAGCACACCGCAATGGTTTCCGGGATAACGCCGGCTACACCTGCATTGTCATGATGTCGCGATAGGCGGAAACCAGCTTATTGCGTACCTGAAGACTGGTCTGAAAGGCAATATTCGCTTTCTGCGCGGCAATCATCATGTCCGACAAATTGATATCGTCGTTTCCCATGGAGAAGCTTTCGGACATTTTTTTAGCTTTTTCCTGGAGGGAGTTCACTTCATCCAGTGAATTTCTCAGTACATCGGCAAAATCGACACGGGTAGCCCGCTTTTCGCTACCGCTCATACTTTCTATCGGCGCAACATTGCCTTGCGCCCGTGCAGCGGCAGCTTTCAGTTGCGCCACCATTGCTTCGATTCTACTGGTATCGATCACGCTAACAGCCAATTTCCACCCCCTGTTGTATAACGGCAGATTACCATGCGATTCATGATGACGCGCGACAATAAACGGGGAAATAGCCGCTCTGTTCCATAGATTAAATTTTCGTTCCGGCAGGACAATCCACTACTAAGTAAAAAACCTAAATGGATAAGGAAACAGTGGAACAGATCATACAAAACCACAGGTTCGACGACACAGGCGGGGGGAAATCATGGCGGTAGCAGTCGATGGTGTAATGCCCAGCGCCGCAGCCACTGAAGGCGCAATTCCTGGCAAATACATACCGGAAACGCGCAGCATCGTCGACTATGCGCAATCAGTGCAAGGGCGTCGCATCCTGCTGATGGTGGCTGCCGCCGCTGTCATCGCGCTGATGATCGGCATCTGGATGTGGGGTCAGACGAGCGAGTACCGCGTTTTGTTTTCCAATTTCTCCGATCGCGACGGCGGTGCTATCGTTGCTTCATTGCAACAGATGAACACGCCCTACAAATTTTCCGAAGGCGGTACTGCCATTCTGGTACCGGAAAACATGGTGCATGATGCTCGCCTCCGGCTGGCGGCTCAAGGTCTGCCCAAGGGCGGTAATGTTGGCTTCGAGTTGATGGAAAACCAGAAACTGGGAGCGTCCCAATTCCTCGAACAGGTCAATTTTCAGCGCGCCCTTGAAGGCGAACTGGCGCGCTCGATCCAATCCTTGTCTGCCGTGCAGGCCGCCCGTGTCCATCTGGCCTTGCCCAAAGCCTCCGTTTTCGTTCGCGACCAGCAAAAACCGACCGCGTCCGTCGTTCTCAACCTTTATCCCGGCCGCATGCTTGACAGCCAGCAAGTCAGCGCTATCGTGCATCTGGTGGCAAGCAGCGTTCCCTCACTGTCTCCTAATGCGGTGACCATCGTAGATCAAAACGGTAATCTGCTTTCCGACACCACTACACAATCATCTGCCAACGGCCTCGATTCGACACAACTGAAATATGTCCAGGATTTGCAGCAGGACATCGTCAAACGCGTCGAATCGATCATCGCGCCAATCGTCGGCAGCGGTAACGTGCGTGCCGAAGCTACTGCCGACGTCGATTTCACGCGCAGTGAACAGGCTGCGGAAACCTATAAACCCAATCAGGCTCCCGATGCTGCCGCGGTACGTAGCAAGCAAAACAGCGAATCGCAAAACAGTGGCTCGACGGATGCCTCCGGCGTACCCGGAGCGTTATCCAACCAGCCGCCGGTTCCTGCGACCGCGCCGATCACCAATCCTCCTGCAGCTGCGGCGCCCAATGCTGCCAATGCGGCAACGCAGTCGGGTGCGTCGCACAAGGATGCCACGATCAATTATGAAGTCGACAAGACCGTGCATTATGTCCAACAACCGATGGGCGGCATCAAGCGTCTGACGGTCGCCGTCGTGATCAACTACAAGCGCGTCGAGACTCCGTCTGGTAAGGTCACGATGCAGCCGCTGACCGAGGCCGAAAAGAATCAGATTTCCGATCTGGTCAAAGAAGCGATGGGCTATAACAAGGATCGCGGCGACTCACTTAATATCGTCAATGCGCAATTCAACAGCGAAACGGTGCCGGAACTACCGCTGTGGAAACAAGTGGACATGATTCAGCTTGCCAAGGAAATCGGTAAGTACGTGTTGCTGGGGGCAGTGTTGCTGTACCTGTATCTCAAGGTACTGCGCCCCATCGTCACGAAGCTCACCGCCAAGGAAGAGGCTGCGGCGTCCGGCGGAGCCGCAGCAGACGCCGTGTCCGATCCCAATAATCCAGACGCTGTGGTGCAGTTGTCCGGCGAAGCGGAGAAACTCGACGAACGACACGTCACTTACAAGGCCAATCTCGAAACAGCTAAGCAATTGGCAAAAAGCGATCCTAAACTGGTAGCAAGCATCGTTAAGACATGGGTGAACAATGGGTAACGACAGTGTTCAAAAAAGTGCCATCTTGATGCTGGCGCTGGGTGAGGACGAAGCCGCCGAGGTCATGAAACACCTCAGCCCGCACGAAGTGCAAAAGCTTGGCTCGACCATGTCGACCATGCAGAACATCAGTTTTGAAGATGTCAGTGAAGTACTGGCCGAATTCGTCATCGCAACCGGTGAGGCTTCTTCACTTGGCCTCAATTCCGAGGAATACATCCGCAGCGTGCTAAAGAAGGCGCTCGGCGACGACAAGGCTACCGCGCTGCTCAACCGCATTCTGGGTGACCGCGGCGATGCCAAAGGCATCGACAGTCTGAAGTGGATGGATGCACAATCGGTGGCCGAACTGATCCGCAACGAACACCCGCAGATCATTGCCACCATCCTGGTCCATCTTGAGCGTTATCATGCCTGCGACGTCCTTAAATGTTTCCCCGAACGCCTGCTCAATGACGTGGTCCTGCGTATTGCCACCCTCGATGGCGTGCAACCGGCGGCGTTGCGTGAGCTGAATTACGTTCTGAGCACATTGCTGACCGGCAGCGAAGACCACAAAAAACAACAAATGGGCGGTACTCGCACCGCAGCGGAAATTCTCAACTTCCTGTCGGGCGAGAGCGAAACGTCGGTCATGAACAATTTGCGTGCCTATGACGAGGATATGGCGCAAAAAATCGAGGGCCAAATGTTCGTGTTCGACAACATCATTGACATCGATGCCCGCGGCATCCAGTTGCTGTTGCGCGAAGTTCAGTCTGAATCGCTCATCATCGCGCTCAAAGGCGCATCAGAGGAGCTGCGCGAAAAGATCTTCAGCAATATGTCGCAACGTGCGGCGGAAATGATGCGCGAAGATCTCGAATCCAAGGGTCCGGTTCGCCTGTCCGAAGTCGAGGCACAGCAAAAGGCCATCCTGCAAATCACTCGTCGTTTGGCCGATGAAGGCCAGATCATGCTCGGTTCGAAGGGCGGAGGCGGAGATGCATTCGTTTAAGGTCACCGCGACCAATGTGCATGATCTGCCCGGTCGTGCCGCATCGATGATACTTACCTAACGCTGTCGGGTCTGCAATGGCATCGCGAAATAATATCATTCCCAAAGAACAGATGACGCCTTACCAGCGTTGGGAACTGGCTTCTTTCGACGATGTTGAAGAATTGCCCAGGCCCGATGAGGCGTTATTTACTGTCGAAGAAGTACCGCCGCCACCGATGCCGACGGTGGGAGAAATCGAGGCCATGCGTGAGCAGGCGCGCCAGGAAGGTTATGCTGAAGGCCAACGCCAGGGCCGTCAGGAAGGCTATGCAGCCGGTTTGCAGCAAGGCCAGCAGGAAACCAGTGAAACCATCCAGCATCTGCGTCAGATTGCCGTCTCCTTCGGCGCTGAAGTCTCGCAATGCAGTGAAAACATGGCACCGGAGTTGCTCGATTTAAGCCTGGATTTGTCCAAGGCCATGCTCAAGACTGCGCTGAGCGTGAAGCCGGAATTGATTCTGCCGACCGTGAACGCTGCCATCCATGCGCTGCCCTGCCTGCAGCTGCCGGCGTTGCTGTATTTGCACCCAGAGGATGTCGTGCTGGTACAGGAGCATATGGGAGAAGATCTCAGCCAGCACGGCTGGCGTATCGTCGAAGATCCTGAACTTGAGCGCGGCGGTTGTCGCATCGAGACCGCTACTAACCAGATCGACACCACCACTCAAACACGCTGGCGCCGCATTGCGGAGTCCCTCGGCAGGCAACTCAACTGGCTGGAGTAGTTGCATGTGCCCCCCCGGCCGCTTCTGCTCACAGGTGCAACGATGAATTCACCGATGCCTTCTCATTTCAGTCGCTGGCAAGCCTATCTACATGATTGCAGCAAGCTGCTGGAAATGGCTGAGCCGATCCAGATTTCCGGCCGCGTCACCCGCGTTGCCGGTCTGGTCATGGAAGCCGTCGGTCTCAAATTGCCGGTCGGTAGTCCTTGTACTGCGCCTTTGCCCAATGGCAAGCTGATCGAAGCAGAAGTCGTCGGATTTCAGGACGATCGCCTCTTTTTGATGCCGCAGAGTGATGTCGAAGGCATCGTCCCCGGTACCTGCGTGTATCCCCTGGAGCCGGCCAAACCGCCGCCGCGCATCGGCTCCATCACTGTTATCCGCCGCATCGACGAATACAGCCGCCGTCTGCCGGTTGGCAACGAGCTGCTCGGCCGCGTACTCGATGGCGCAGGCCGTCCGCTCGACAATCTCGGCCCGCTGCATGCTGAAAACTCCGCGCCGTTGAACGTGCATGCTGCCAACCCGCTGGGACGCGCGCCGATTACCGAGATCCTCGACGTCGGCATACGCGCCATCAACAGTATGATGAGCGTTGGACGTGGCCAGCGCATGGGCCTGTTCTCAGGTTCCGGCATTGGCAAAAGCGTGCTGCTCGGCATGATGGCGCGCTACACCAGTGCTGACATCATTGTTGTCGGGTTGATCGGTGAACGGGGCCGTGAAGTCAAAGAGTTCATCGAGCAGATTCTTGGCACCGAAGGACTGGCGCGTTCTGTCGTCGTCGCTGCTCCTGCCGACACACCGCCATTGATGCGTCTGCAAGGTGCCGCCTATGCGACGGCGATTGCCGAATACTTCCGCGATCAGGGTAAAAACGTCCTGCTGATCATGGATTCGTTGACGCGCTACGCCATGGCGCAACGCGAAATCGCACTGGCCATCGGCGAACCGCCGGCAACCAAGGGCTATCCGCCATCGGTATTCGCCAAATTACCGGCGCTGGTTGAACGGGCCGGCAACGGCGACATCGGCGGTGGCTCCATCACAGCGTTCTACACCGTGCTCACGGAAGGTGATGACCTGCATGATCCGATTGCCGATGCAGCGCGCGCGATTCTCGACGGTCACATCGTACTCAATCGTGTGTTGGCCGAAGCTGGACACTATCCGGCCATCGACATCGAACAATCCATCAGCCGCGCCATGCACAGCATTACCTCGATGGAGCATCAACTCGAAACGCGACGCCTGAAACAGCTGTACTCTCGGTATCAGCGCAATCGTGATCTGATCAGTGTGGGTGCCTATGCTGCCGGCACTGATCCGATCCTGGACGAGGCTATCCGGCTTTTGCCACACATTGAAGCATTCTTGCAGCAGGGAATTACCGAAAGAGCCAGTGTTGCCGAGAGTTTGAGGCAACTTACCGCTCTATTCCAGTGATTGAGCGCCACAGCGGGAAAATATAATCGAATCGACCATGGCTACGACCTCCGCTCTCGAGACGCTGATTGAATTGGCAACCAAAGAAACCGATGAGGCTGCCAGGCGCCAGGGTCGGGCCATGCGCACAAGTGAAGAAGCGCAACACAAGCTGACTGTTTTAGAACAATACCGCGATGACTATATTTTGCGTTTTCAGGAAAGTTTGCTCTCCGGTCTGACGGCATTGAGTTATCGCAATTTTCAGTCGTTCATTGAAAAAATCGATAACGCCATTTCCGGGCAGCAAGAGGTGGTAATGAAAGCACAGCAGCGCGTCGCAGATGCGCGTACTGTCTGGCAAATGTGCGAACGCAAGCGGATGTCTTACGGTACATTGGCCACGCGCGCGCAGCGAATCGCGCAATTGCATGAAAATCGACGTGATCAGAAGCAAACGGATGAACATGCTGCTCGCAGCATGTTTTATAAACAGTAACAAGAGTAAGCAAGAGATTGGCGGAAACGATGAATACGCAATTACCGATACTGGATGTCGTAAGCCCGCAGGGTTCTGCACGCCCGGCAACACAGGCCGGCTTACACTCGGCGGACACCGTTTCATTCAATCAGATACTCAACAAAGAAGTCAGCAACCGCAATACCAGCAGCCAAAGTAAGCCCAACGACGCTGCGCAACCGAAGAATGCACCGGCCAATACCAGCGCAGCGCCAGACCCTGCTGCGCGGACGTCCAGTGTCGGTAGCAAAACCAAGGTCACCTCAGCGGATGACCAAACCGGCGACGCTCAAAACCTTGCCCTCGTTCAGGATCAAAGCACGACAGATCCGGCACAGATGCTGATGCTCGTCACCAATCTGGGACAGACAGCCGTTCAGTCGTCTGACCAGTCGTCTTCCGACAGCAAAATTGTCGACACAGACATGGACGTTCTAGCCAGTCAGAAAGGCGGACAGAACGGCTTGACCATGATCAGCGCCGAGGATAACGGCAAAGAGATGACCGATGACAAAGCAGTCGACACACCGGCACGCGCGACCGTAGAAAAGCAATTACCGGAGTCGCCGGTCAGCACCAGGGCAGTCCAGGCCAACTTGCAGGATAGCGCCAACGTGGCACGCAGCAGCGCCAAGACGGCAGATCCTGAAGTCACCGTGAAAACGGTCGACACAGCCCAGCCCAACGCATCCACCGTCATCCCGGCTTTGCAGCAAGCCATGCTGCTGAGCCAGCAGGCCGCTATAACCGGTCAGGCGGTGCAACGCCTGACACCTGCCGTCGGCAGTCCAGGCTGGGATCAGGCCGTCGGACAAAAGCTTTTCTGGATGACCAGCGGCGGCATACAAAGCGCATCGTTGACATTGAACCCACCAGACCTGGGTCCGCTGCAGGTCGTCCTGCGCGTCAATAATCAGCAAGCCGACGCAACCTTCATCACGGCGCAACCCGAAGTCAGGCAGGCGCTCGAAGCCGCCATGCCCAAGCTGCGCGAAATGATGGATCAGGCCGGTATCCAGCTCGGTCAGGCCACCGTCGACACCGGTACGCCGAATCAGCAGAAAGAGGCTGGTCAGCAACAGGCTCACAGCAGCATGTCCCCCTTCGGGGGCGCCAGAGATGATGCCGACCTCAATGTCGTGATGCTTCCGGTCGGCAGTGGTGGTCAAAGACTGGTGGATACATTTGCATAAGCGATTGGCATCAGCGCGATGAACCTTCAGACACAACGGGATTTCGCAATAAACAGGTGTCCGGGCAGCAGCACTTGATATTAGCAATGCAGCGTCGATAGTAACTTTTGCGCACCGCAGACGCCCGCGAAAGGGGAAAATAGATGGCGACACAACCAGAGAAAGCGGAAACACCGGCACCGAAATCAAAGAAAATGCTCTTTATCATCGTGGGCGCGATTTTGGTGCTGGCGATCGGCGGCGCTGCTGCCTTCATGCTGATGAAGGGCAAAGATCATGAGGACGAGTCGGCCAAAGCGCAATCCAAGATCCCTGTTTTTGTCGTGATCGACCCCTTTGTGGTCAACCTGCAGGAGGAAGACGGTGGTCAATACCTACAAGTCTCTCTGACACT
Organism: Herbaspirillum sp.; assembly: GCA_049278475.1. GTDB lineage: Bacteria > Pseudomonadota > Gammaproteobacteria > Burkholderiales > Burkholderiaceae_D > Herbaspirillum. Next base: position 30,216 of record JBAPMF010000055.1, read on the forward strand.
GCAAGTGCCGGATCTGACAACGTCCGATACGATCAAGACTTTCATGCCGCAAGTGCGCAGTCGCCTGCTGGTGGTACTGTCGAGTAAGAAAGCCGCCGAATTGCTCACCAGCGAAGGCAAGAGCAACCTGACCGATGAAATCATCGATCAATTGGGCGAGCCTTTTGCCAACGGCACTAAGGGGCCGACGATTACTGACGTGTTTTACACTTCTTTCGTGATTCAAGAGCAGTAACATCATGGCCGAACACTTTCTATCTCAGGAAGAAGTCGATGCGCTAATGCGTAGCGTGACGGGGGAAAAAGACGATGAAGAAGTCGTCGAAGAATCCCCGGGGACGGTACGTGATTACAATCTGGCAGCACAGGAGCGTATCGTTCGCGGCCGGATGCCGACGCTCGAAGTCATCAATGAACGCTTTGCCAGTTTGTTACGCATCGGTCTGTTCAATTTTCTTCACAGCGCCGCCGAAATTTCCGTCGGTCCGGTCAAAGTATCGAAGTACAGCGAATTCACCCTCAACCTGGTAGTCCCGCCCAATCTCAATCTGCTCTACGTCAAACCATTGCGCGGGATTGGGCTGATCGTGTTCGATCCGCAGCTCGTGTACCTGCTGGTCGACAACATGTTCGGTAGCGGTGGCCGTTTTCCTATCCGTGTCGAAGGCCGCGCATTCACACCGACCGAGCAACGCATCATCATGTGTATACTCGATATTGTCACCGAAAATTATGCCAAATCCTGGGAGCCGATCTATCCGATCAAATTCGAATACATCCGTTCCGAACTCAATACGCAGTTCGCCAATATCGCCACGCCCAACGAAATTGTAGTCTCCACTACTTTCACCATGGATCTCGGCTCGGTCAGCGGCGAAATACATATCTGCCTGCCTTACTCGATGATCGAACCGATCCGGGATAAACTGACCAGCAGCATACAGGGTGAAGCCCTGGAAATCGACAAGCGCTGGATCCGTTTGATGAAGCAGCAAATCCAGGCTGCCGAAGTAGAACTGATCGCTAACTTTGGTACTGCCCAGGTCACATTTACCGACTTGCTGCGCATGCAGGTCGGCGATGTCATCCCATTGCAGACGGTAGGGTTGATTGTCGCGCAGGTCGATGGCATCCCTGTGATGGAATGCAGCTATGGCCAATTGAACGGTCAATATGCCTTGCGTGTCGAAAAACTGCTGTCCATTGCGCAACAGGAAACACTGGAAAGTATTCAAGGAGAGCAGAATGGCTGAAGAGAACGTTGACCAAACAGCGGCGAAAGTCGATCCGCAGGGTGCTGCGCCGGCCGAACAGGCACAGGCGGAAAAAGAAGGTTCTGCAACAAAGTCCGCGCGCAAATCGCCAAAGACAGCCCAAGCGGCTGAGGCGAGCGTTTTCAAAGAACTCGGTGGTACTGGCCAGCGCGCCAATGACGCACTGAACGACATCGACCTCATCCTCGATATCCCGGTACAGTTGACGGTCGAACTCGGGCGCACCAAAATCGCCATCAAAAACCTGCTGCAACTGGCACAGGGGTCGGTGGTGGAACTCGATGGTATGGCTGGCGAACCGATGGATGTGCTCGTCAATGGCTGCCTGATTGCACAAGGCGAAGTGGTGGTGGTGAATGACAAATTCGGTATCCGTCTGACCGACATCATCACGCCGGCAGAGCGCATTCGCAAACTGAATAGATGAAGCGTTTTCACCGTCTCGCACAGGCTCGCGCTTATTACAGCCGTCATCGCAGCTTCATCGCAGTGTCAGCGTCATTCATCGCCGGCGCAGCTCAGGCAGCTGACCAGCAAGCACCAGCAACCGCCACTCTGCCCCCGGCGACCGGCGGTCTCGTCACCATGCTGCTGGGCCTGATCGCCGTTCTGGCACTGATGGCCGGCATCGCCTGGATCTTCAAACGCAGCGGATTGACGCCGGGCGCCGGCAGCAATGCAGTAACAAAAATCATCGGTGGCATCAGCGTCGGCACGCGCGAGCGCGTGATGGTCATTGAAGTTGCCGACCAATGGATCGTCGTCGGCGTCGCGCCTGGACGCGTCAATACCTTGACCACCATGCCGCGTCAGGAGCATGTCGCCGTCCCGGCATCAACCGTGTCGGCAAACTTCACCTCCTGGCTGAAACATACTATCGATAAACGTAATGACGGCAGCTAGCACTTCTTTGGCACTCCCGCATCGCTGGCTGCGTCTGCTGCCGGCGCTCCTGCTGTGCCTGCCGCTCGCTGCGGTGGCACAAGGGTTGCCGGCCTTCACCAGCACGCCGACAGCCGGTGGTGGTCAGACCTATAATCTCAGCATCCAGACGATGCTGTTCCTGACGGCCCTGTCATTTATTCCGGCCACCTTGCTGATGATGACTAGCTTTACCCGCATCATCATCGTGCTGGCGCTGCTGCGCCATGCGCTGGGTACGAACTCGACTCCGCCTACACAAGTGCTGCTCGGCCTCGCGCTGTTCCTGACACTTTTCGTCATGGGTCCGGTATTCGACAGGATTTACGTGGATGCCTACCAGCCTTTCTCTGAAAACAAAATCTCCATGACCGACGCCATGGAAAAAGGTGCGGCTCCACTGAAGGAGTTCATGCTCAAGCAAACGCGCCAGTCTGACCTTGCGCTCTATGTCAAACTATCCCGCAGTCCTGACCTGCAAGGTCCGGAAGATGTGCCGCTGCGCCTGCTGATTCCAGCGTTCATCACGAGCGAACTCAAGACGGCGTTCCAGATCAGTTTTGCCATTTTCATTCCCTTCCTGATCATTGACATGGTAGTCGCCAGTATCCTGATGTCGATGGGGATGATGATGATGTCGCCAGTCATTGTGTCGCTGCCCTTCAAACTGATGCTGTTCGTATTGGTCGACGGCTGGCAGTTGCTGGTTGGTTCGCTGGCGGAAAGTTTTTACTAAGGAAATAGTCCATAACACGCTCTAAGGTAAATTCATGACTCCTGAACATGCAATGTCTCTTGGCCGCCATGCCGTCGAAGTCACATTGATGATTGCCGCGCCGATGCTGCTGACGGCATTGATCATCGGTCTGTGTGTCAGTATTTTTCAGGCCGCAACACAAATCAATGAAGTCACGTTGTCTTTCATTCCCAAGTTGGTCGGCGTGTTCCTGGCGCTAACCATCGCCGGCCCCTGGATGATTAGCATCATGATGGACTACATGCGCCTGATGTTCAGCAGCATTCCCGCGATGGTGCAATAGCCGATAACACGTTCTAGCCGATGATTGCGGAAATTTTCTGCAATCGAGGATACCATGATCAACTTTACCAGCGCCCAGCTCTCTGTCTGGATTGCCTCCTTCATCTGGCCCTTGACCCGCATTCTGGGACTGCTGTCGATCGCGCCGCCCTTCGGCAGCGCCAGTGTCCCCATGTTGGTCAAAATCCTGCTGGGTATCATGATCTCTCTGGTGATCGCGGCAGATGTTCCTGTACCGCCGGCACTGGACCCGATATCAATGACCGGCCTGCTGATTCTGGCCCAGCAATTCATCATTGGTACCGCCATGGGTTTTGCCGTTCGTCTGGCATTCACCGCCACCGAAATGGCTGGAGAACTCACCAGCCACACCATGGGTCTCGGCTTCGCGGTGTTTTTCGATCCGCAATCACAAGGCCGCACATCCGCCATCAGCCAGTTGTTTTCTCTCATGGCCACGCTGGTGTTCCTGAGCATCAACGGCCACCTGATTCTGATTGCGGTGATGGCCGACAGTTTCCATGCACTCCCCATTACCGCAGCACCGGTTACGGCGGAAGGTTTTCACTATCTCGTGCTGAGCGGCACGCGCATTTTCAGCATAGGCTTGCAATTAGCGCTGCCGATGCTGGTGGCTTTGCTGATCACCAATATTGCCCTGGGCATCCTGACACGTGCAGCGCCGCAACTGCATCTGTTCGGCATCGGCTTTCCTATCACCATCGTGGTCGGCTTCCTACTCATCTCCATCTGTCTGCCTTACATGCTCACACCAATACGCTATCTCCTCGACAACGCCATCGAACTGGTACGCGCGCTAGGCGGCATGGCGATCATTCCTCCCATGCCCAGGCATTGATCCTGTCATCGTGATCATTCCTGCTCAAATTTGTCGTTCTTCTCCGGTGTGAATCTTGTCACTAGGAGTTGATTGATTCTGTTGCCTTCAATATCGACAACTTCGAATTTGTAATTGGCGAACAAGGCGAAATCCGTTTTCTTTGGAATCTTGCGCAGCATGTACATGATGAACCCGGACAGCGTTTCGTATCCCATCGGATTTGGATAGTCATCGATGGAGAGCGCGTTCATCGCTTCCGCCAGCGGCGTGAGGCCATCCATGAGCCAAGAGTGCTCATCGCGCCTGACGATCTGCTGCTCTTCCGACGACATATTCAGCAGATTACCCATCAGCACGCTGGTCACGTCGGTGATGCTGATGATGCCGACCACGAGCGCATATTCGTTGACGACCACGGCGAGGTCTTCGTCGACGGCCTTCATGCGTTCCAGCACTTCCCATAGATTCAGGCTGTCGGGAATCGATAGTGAGATATGGATCAGGCCTTTGTCGCGCAGGGAAAACTGCTCGCCTTTGAGCAAACGCTTGAGTACATCCTTGCTATCGATGTAACCGAGCACGTCGTCGATATTGTTTTCACAGACCAGAAAGCGTGAGTGCGGATGATCGATGATTTTCTGGCGCAACATTTCCTCGGTATCGGTCACCAGAAAATAGACGATGCTCTCACGCTGGGTCATGGCCGATGGCACATAGCGGCTTTCCAGTTCGAGAACATTCCCGATCAGGTGGTGTTCCTGATGCAGCAAGGCGCCGGCCTGCGCGCCGGCATCGACGATGGCGTGAATTTCATTGGGGGTAATGGTGTCATGGCGCACTTGCGGCAAATTGAACAGGGCAAAAAGCATCTTCGACAAACCGTTGAATAACCAGATCAGCGGTTTGCACAGCTGCTCCAGAAATAGCATCGGGCTGATCAGCATGATCGCTGTGCGCTCCGGCGCCAGCATTCCCAGGCGCTTGGGCATGAGATCGGCAAACAGAATGAAAAACCCCGTCACCAGCAGGAAGGAAATCGAGAAGCTGATATTGTCCAGCCACGGTCCTTGATAAAAAATGCCGGCCAGATCAGCCACGTGCGGCGTCAGAGCCGGTTCGCCGATCACGCCGCCAAGAATGGCGACCGCGTTGAGTCCGATCTGCACCACTGTGAAAAAATTGCCCGGCTGCGCCTGTAACGCCAGCACACGCGAGGCGTTTTCATCGCCATCCTTGACGAGCATTTCGAGGCGGATCTTGCGCGAGGCGACAAGCGAAATTTCTGCACAGGAGAGAAAGGCGCTGATGGCGACAAGTAAAAGGATCAATAGGAAACTGGTGAAAAAGTTCATTTTTCTGCACTTTTGAAGTCGTTATGCACTTATTCTCTCCCGTCAGACACAAAAAGTACAAGGTGGCGGCATGAGCATTACGCCGTTGGCGCTTTCTCCAGTCTGGGCAAGAAGGCAGCCAGCAAACCGATCAGCGGCAGAAAAGCGCAAACCCGGTAGACGAAAAAAATATCCGTCATGTCCGCCAGCTTGCCCAGCAACGCCGCACCGATACCGCCCATGCCGAAGGCGAAACCGAAGAACAGGCCCGATACGGTGCCGACCTTGCCCGGCATCAATTCTTGTGCGAACACCAGGATGGCTGAGAACGCCGACGCCAGGATCATGCCGATGCTGACCGTCAGCACGCCAGTCCAGAACAGATTGGCATAAGGCAGCATCAACGTGAATGGCGCCACGCCCAGAATCGATACCCAGATCACCAGCCTGCGGCCGACGCGATCGCCGATCGGGCCACCCAGCACCGTACCCACAGCTACTGCAAACAGGAACACGAACAGATGAATCTGCGCTTCCTGCACTGATAACTGGAATTTGCTGATCAGGTAGAAGGTGAAATAGCTTGACAGGCTGGCCATGTAGAAATATTTGGAAAAAATCAGCATCAGCAAAATACCGATGGTCATGATCACTCTGTCGCGCGACAGCGTAATATATGTTGCGGCATTTTTCTTCGGCCTGATTTTGCCGGCCAGTTGCTGGTGCTGATACCAGTGGCCGATCTGGCGCAGCACGACGATGGCGATCAAGGCGGTGATGGAAAACCATGCGACGCTGTGTTGCCCGCCGGGCATGATGATCCACGCCGCTAGCAAAGGCCCCATGGCGCTGCCGGCATTGCCGCCCACCTGGAACAGCGATTGGGCGAGGCCATGACGTCCGCCCGATGCCATGTGTGCCACGCGCGATGCTTCTGGATGGAATACCGAAGAGCCGGTGCCGATTAGCGCCGCTGCGACCAATAGCACGCCGAAATTCGGCGCCACCGACAACAACAGCAGACCGCACAAGCTCGAACTCATGCCGACGACCAGCGAATACGGTTGCGGATGTCTGTCGGTGTACAGGCCGACCAGGGGCTGCAACAGTGAAGCCGTCACTTGAAAGGTCAAGGTGATCAGCCCGATCTGCACGAAGCTTAGATGGAAATTGCCTTTCAGCAAAGGATAAATCGCCAGCAGCAGCGATTGGATCATGTCGTTGAGAAAATGCGAAAAACTGATGGCGCCGATGACCCATAAGCCGTTTTTCTCTGTTACCGGCGGCATTTCCGGCTGGTTCAATGTGCTCTCCATAATGGTCTGACCTGATGGTTTTCTTTATCTATCTTTTCATGCTCCCTGTGATGACATGGTCATCACAGTATAAAGCTGGGACACCGTCCTGCCAGCGTGGAGTAAGCGCCGAGTTCCAGCACAAAGCCTGCCTCATCCGAGCGTAGATCGGCGCGGGCGCCGACCGGCAGTGTCAGATGACCGGTAAGGTGCCCGAACGGCAAACCGGTCAAGAGGGGCGCCGACAGATGCTGACGTGCCCAGGCCAGCATCTTCCCGAAGTCATAGCCATTGTCATAGTCCGACAGCCGGTAACCGGAAAAATCGCCCAGCAGCACTGCCTTCTGGCGCGCTAGCACACCAGCATACTCCAGTTGCAAAAGCATGCGCTCGACACGATAAGGATGTTCGTTGATGTCTTCGACGAACAGGATGCCGCCCTCGACGCGCGGGAAATACGGCGTACCCAGCAAATGCGTCATCATCGTCAGATTGCCGCCCCACAGCATGCCCGACATCTGTAATGCCGGATTCCCGGCTGCCGCTACCTCGATGATTTGCGTCGGCTGGGTCATGGTGCGCCAGAAACTGTTCATAGTCATCGCGCTCGGCGTCTCGGCGCCGAAATCGCTGCACAGCATCGGCCCGGCAAAACTACTGGTGCCGGTTTGCGCCAACAGGGCGAGATGCAAGGCGGTAATATCGCTGTAACCAACAAACAGTTTGCTGCTGGCAGCCAGCGCGCGATAGTTCAACATGGGCAAAATACGCGACATGCCGTAAGCGCCGCGCAAGGCCATGACGATCTGCGCGTCAGGATCGGCGGCAGCCTCCCGAATCTGCGCGGCACGGCCGGCATCAGTGGCACCGAAACGCTGATACCGGGCGGAATGGTCATAGTAACTTTTGACCTGGCATCCTTGCGCTTCCAGCAAGGCGATACCGCGTTCGGCGGCGGCTTCGTCCGGCGCATACCCGCCGGGAGCGATAATGGCGACACAGACGCCGGCTGGCACCCGGATATCGGGGGCGAGCATCTTTTCAGACTTCATCATTGGTTGAACGCGCATGCGCAATGGCCTGGCGCTGCGACCGGTCTTGCCTGAAGCGTTCGCGGCGCCCGGCAAAAAAATCCTTCAGCAACTGACCGCAGGTTTCGGCCATCATTCCGCCGACCAGTCCGGTATGGTGATTCAACTGCTGCTGTTTGAATAAATCAAGCACCGATCCGCCGGCGCCGGTCTTGGGATCAGCAGCGCCATACACGACCCGCTCCAGACGCGCATGCAGTATGGCGCTGGCGCACATCGCGCAAGGCTCCAGCGTAACGTACAGCTCGCAGCCGGGCAAGCGGTAGTTGCCCAGCAATCCGGCAGCCGCGCGCAAGGCCATGATCTCGGCATGCGCGGTCGGGTCATGTTGACTGATCGGCTGATTGAAGCCGGTGGCGATGACCTCGCCCTTTCTGACGACGACTGCGCCCACCGGTACTTCGCCCAGATCCCAGGCATGTTGCGCCTGAGACAGGGCTAGACGCATATACCGCTGTATGGGATCGCTCATGGAACCGTCCGATTCCGGCAATCAGCCGGCTGTGATCTCGGCCCAGCAATTGGGCGTTTCATGCAGCACCAGCTTGTGCAGATGCAGGCCGGTGCCGTAGGCATCCTTGTAAACCGCATCGAGTACGTCGAAGGCGGCGCGCGCCAGATTTTCCACCGTCGGAATGCGATCGATCACGACCGTCTTATGATCTTGCAAACCGGCCAGGAAATCGCGCACTGGCTTGTCCTTTGCATATACCAGAAAAGCGTGATCCCAGAGATCGACCAGATACTGTTTGGCCAACGCCTTGATGTCGGAAAAATCCATGATCATGCCATTATCCGAACTCCCTTCGACATCGACAACCTTGCCCGCCAGCGTGATTTCCAGCGTATAACGATGACCATGCAGGTTGCGGCACTGGCTCTTGTGATCGGGGATACGATGACCGGCATCGAATTCGAGTCTACGGGTAATGGTCAGCATGAATACGCTACAAAAAAATAGTCCATGACGCGCTCTATGGAATCTGCAAAAGCTTATGCATCTGGATGCTCAGTTTCCACTTCGGATTATTTTTGACTAGCTCGATCGCCTGCCGGGTATGACGCGCTGCATCAGGGCCATCCATAGGCTGCAACAGGAAATGCTGGAAATCCAGTTTTTCATAATCAGCCAGCACCTGTCCCGGCTGCGGAATCACGACTTTCAACTCATTGCCTTTGAACACTTTCAGTTCGGCCCCCATCTTGGGACTCACGCAAATCCAGTCAACGCCCGGCGGCACTGGAATCGTGCCATTGGTTTCGATGGCGATTTCAAAGCCGGTGGCATGCATGCTGGCGACCAGCGCTTCGTCGAGTTGCAGCAAAGGCTCACCGCCGGTGAACACCACGTACTTGCCGGCGGCATAGCTGTCAGGCCACAAACGGTCAATGGCCTGCGCCAGGTCATCACTGCTCCTGAATTGACCGCCGCCGGTGCCATCCGTGCCGACAAAATCGGTATCGCAAAACCGGCAGATCGCCTTGTTGCGGTCCGCCTCGCGGCCGCTCCACAGATTGCAGCCGCTGAAACGGCAAAACACCGCCGGACGACCGGCATGTCTACCCTCGCCTTGCAGGGTATAAAAAATTTCTTTGGTGCTGTAAGTCATAGGCGACGTCGAATACTGCAGGTTTCGGAGCCTGTTGCGGAAAATAGGGCTATTTTGCCATGCCCGACATTATAGCTGATGCAGCGCTAATCCCCCTGGCTAAACTTTTCGTAAAAAACCAGGATGTATTGCTTGTCTGGTGAGGCTCGTCAAATGATGGGCGTTTGGCAATGCATACAACGTGGAGCAAGAGATGGCGGCAATCGTAAGCGGCAACAGTCTGGGACTGGGTCTGACTTCCCTGAAAGCACTGATGCAATCCTTTGGGGGAGCAGCGCGAACCGGAGTCGGGAAGGAACAAAGTTATGTCAACGTTGGCGTGGAGGGGGAAATCCCATTCGGCAATCAAGGTTTGGCACGCTTTGTGATCTCCACGCAGGCTTGCGATGAACCCAAGGTTCTGAGAGATTGCGGGATGAGGTCCGTGCGTCTGCTGGAGGTGAATCAGGACGGTTTCAGCCTCATCCAGGCCTTCGGCATGTGAACAAAAACTGCGCAAACACCGGGTTTCTGGATGCTACCGGATGTCTTCGAATCAGTGTCTGGTGGTGATAGGTGGACTTGAACCACCGACCCCAGCATTATGAGTGCTGTGCTCTAACCAGCTGAGCTATATCACCCAAACAAGGCCCGCCACTATGCCAGCTGGATGCGCCGCTGTCAAGAAAATCCAGCCTGTCATTGGCGCATCTGGCAAACTGGAATCAGCCTGTGCGATGCCGTTGCACCACGCGCAGATACCAGAGCAGAAAGACAGCCACCACGCACAGGCTGACGCTGTTGCTGAACCAGAAGCCGGTTGCGCCATGCAGCCACGGCGGCGAGAATCCGAACGGATTCAGGCCGAGCAGGTAGCCGCCGCCCAGACCTACGCCCCACAGCGCCATTGCGTAAATCACGGTCGGCACGATGGCAACCTGGTAGGCGCGCAGCACGTAGGCGGTAGTAATCTGTAGTGAGTCGAACAACTGATAGAGCGCGATGAACAGGAACAGCGGCAGCGCCGAGGCGATGATCGCTGTATCCGGTGTATAGACGCGGAGAATGTTTTCGCGCGCGAACCATACCGCCACGCCAGTCAGCATCGACAGGATGGCCGCCAGACGGATGCCGGCGCGGGCGGTTTTTCTGGCCATTTTTTCGTCTCCCGCGCCGATAGCCTGTGCCACGAGCGTGCTGGTCGCGTTAGCCAGTGATAGCGGCAGCATGTACAGGACTGAGCCAACATTGGCGACGATCTGGTGTCCGGCCACGGCGATGGTGCCTAGGCGCGCGATGAAGATCGCCATCAGCGTAAAAGCCGTGACTTCGATGAAATAACTTAGCCCCATTGGGATGCCCAGGCGCAGCAGCTTGCGCTGCGCAGGCCATTGCGGCTTGATGAAGCCGCTGCCGAATATATTCAGTTCGCGATAGACTGGCGCGTTGCGCACCAGCAGCCAGCTGGTCAACAGCATCAGCCAGGCAATCAGGCTGGTGGCGATGGCGCAGCCTGGACCGCCGAACGCCGGCAGGCCCAGTCCGCCGAAGATGAACCAGGCATTGAATGGAATTTTCAGCAGCAGCGCGCCGACCTGTATCACCATGACCATCTTGGGACGGGTGATGGCAGTATTGAGCGCGGCATAGACGCGAAAGCCCAGCGTGGCCGGTAGCGCCAGCGCTTCGATGCGCAGATACAGCGCGGCCTTTTCGACGAGTTCAGGCGGAGCCTGGGCGAAGGAGAGGAGGGCCGGCGAGAACAATAGCACCGGGCAGCCGATGCTGCTCAGGAATAAGGCCAGCCACAAGCCCTGCTTGACCTCGCGGCCAATCTCCGTGAACTGCCGCGCGCCGTACAGTTGTCCGATGACCGGCAGCAGCGCTTGCAGCACGCCTGACAGACCGATGAATACACTGACGTAAATCGACACGCCCAGCGCCAGCGATGCCAGATCGATGGCTGAAAAGCGCGACACCATGGCGGTATCGATCACGCCGTTGGCGATCAGCGCCAACTGACCGATCAGAATGGGCCAGGCGAGCGAAGCGATGCGTGAGGACGTATTCACGATCTCCTCCGGGGCCGAGGAGGGGTGTGTTGATTCATGCGTCAATGAGATGTGGGGTCACTGATCAATACGGCGATACAGACGGAAGCGCTCGTCACGGTCGGATGGGCGGCGCCCCTCCCACAGTAAGTCCCAGTTACCTTCATACTGGCGCAGTATCTGTCCGGCATGCTGATTATCGGTTCTGTCTTGCAGCAATAAAAAATCGCAGCGCATGTCCGGGCGGTCTTCGAAGCGTACATTGCCGAAATAGGCGAACGACGTGCGTTGCGCCGGGCCGACGTTGGATGTGACACATTGCCTGACTGCTGACATCTTTGCTTCGATTTGTCGGGCGACGCCGGCATAGCTCTTGTTGTAATTAATCCATGGCAGCCATAGTGTCATCAGCAGCACCCAGCACAGAATGACGCCGCCGGAGGAGAGTACCACCGCGCGCCACAACACTGGCGGGCGGCGCGAAATACGCCAATGCACCAGCAGTATCCAGAAAAAAGTGGCGGCAACGGCAACGGCCAGCGCAATCATGTCGAAGCCGGGCTGGTAACCGGGGGCCAGCTTGAAGGCATTCTTCGCGATTTGCGCCGGCCAGCCGGTTTCCTTGGCAATCCAGCCGATCCAGATGAAGGCGGCGCAGGCGCTCAGCGTCATTACCGAGAACCAGTCCACTGCATTGATGGCGCTGCGCTTCATGGTCGGCAGGCCGAAGGCCGCCAGCATGGCCAGCGGCGGCAGCAGCGGCAGCAGCATGCCTTTTTCGTTATGCGCGTCGAACAGCACCAGCAGAAATGCCGGAATGAAATATGCCAGCGGCAGTGCAATGTGCAGAGAGTGCGGCTGGCGCCGCCAGGCGTAGAGCGCCCAGCCGGCAAACGGCCAGGCCGGCCAGGTAAACCAGACGCTATATTTGGCAAAAAAATTCAGTGAATCCAGCGTTGGCCAGCTCAACTGCTGACTGCTCCAGCCCGGCCAGGTAAAGGACTGCACATCGGCCTGCGGCAACAGGGCGCGCATCGTCAGCGTCCAGGCCATCGTGATGACCAGCGCTATCGGCAGGGTCGCGCCCAGCAGGGCCACGCAGATCCGGCGGAAGTACAGGACTGACAACGTCAGCAGGCCGATCAGCAGGCCACCGGGCAGCAGCCAGCCATGCGTGAGCGCCAGCAAGCCGAGTACCGCGCCCAGCGACAGGGCATGGCGCAGTTTGCCGGTGTCGAACACGCGCACCGCGCTGTACATGGCATAGGCCATCAACGCAATTGGCAAGGTCTTGGCGCTGGTTTCGTGGCTGTGCGCCAGCAGGCCGAGGAAGCCCAGATAAATCAGGAAAGCACCGTCGGCCAGCGTGCGGCCGAAATCGCGCGGCTCCGGCTGACCGCCGAAGGCGAGCTTGAGCGGTTGTGCTTCGCTATGACGGCCGAGCAGATATGTGGCATACCAGATCGACAGCGAGCCAATCAAAAAGCAGCCTACGGTAGCAATACGCGCCGCCAGCGGATCGCCCAGCAGCCAGCCGAACAGTTTGATGCATAGCGCGCCGAACCAGTAGGCCAGCGGATTTTCCGCCGGCATCGCCATGCCGGCGATGTTGGGCGCCAGCCAATCCCGCAGACTGCCGTGCGCCATGGTCCACATAATGCCGAAACCGGCGGCATCGTCGTTCTTCCATGGGTCGCGGCCGATCAGGCCGGGCAGGATATACAGCAGGCCAAGCGTAAGCAGGCCCCAGCGCGGCAGGGCATGGGTCGCGGCGGCAGGAAGACGGACGGGTTTCATCGGGGCGTTGTTGCTCTGGTCCAGTGTCAATGTACTGTTCGAATACATAAGCAAGGATCGGTACGCAGGCGATGTTGCGTAGCAAAACCGCATGGAAGTGATAGCAGGGGCTGTTGACCCGGCCAAGCAAAAAAAGCAGCCTGAGCTGCTTTTTTGACATCGCGCGGAGATCAGTCCGTCGTAACCGATGTCCTGGAGCCGACTGCGCCAAACTTCTGGCGGAATTTCTCGACGCGGCCGGCGGTGTCGACGATCTTGTGCTTGCCGGTGTAGAAGGGGTGCGATTCGGAAGAAACTTCAATCTTCACGAGCGGGTATTCCTTACCCTGGAATTCGGCTGTTTCGCGTGCGCTGATGGTTGAACGGGTGATGAACCTGAAATCGTTCGAAACGTCATGGAACAGAACTTCGCGGTAGTCCGGGTGAATGCCTTGTTTCATTTTTTTGCCTTGAAAATCAATGGTAGCCAATCGTCACTTCGTCAACCGTCCTGCTTCCTGATCCGATTGCCGATCACTTGCCGAGATGAAAAATCCTGTGATTGTACAATGAAATCATGATACCGGTCGAAATAATCGTTGACGATGAAGCGATTGCCCAGGGTCTGTTCGGAGAGGCTGGGCATGACTTGCCGGTCAGTGGCCGATGCGGCTGCCTGGGTTACAATAGCGCCCGAAGCAAGCCAGACAGCCGCTGGTCATCGTGGCATACGATGACGGGAGGAAGGTCCGGACTCCATAGAGCAGGGTGACGGTTAACGGCCGTCCGCTGAAAGCCGGCGCAAGCCGGTATAAGGCGAGGAACAGGGCCACAGAGACGAGCGTATTGAGTTACGGTGAAACGCGGTAACCTCCACCCGGAGCAATTTCAAATAGGCACGCATTGATGCTGCTCGTAGAGCGTGCGGGTAGAAAGCTTGAGCGCCGGAGTAATCCGGCGCCTAGAGGAATGGCTGTCATAACGGGCAACCGTCGTAACAGAATCCGGCCTATCGGCTTGCTTCACTGTTTTTTATCCGGGTCCCTTTCACCTGAATCGGGATGCGTTTGATTGCAGTCGTTGATTTCAATCCTACAAAACTTTGCCATGTCCGATACGAGCGACCCAGAAGTCCATCAACCCAACTCCCGGCCACCGGAAACCCCTTGGGGGCAGACCTGGAAGCTGTTGACAGCGCGTTTCAGGGCGATGTCGGACAAAGCCGGTCGTCGTATCATGCAGCGCACGCTCAAGATCGGCATCTCCGCGCGCATCTTCCATCCCGAAAGTGGCGCCAGGGGCTTACGCAGCAAGACCTTGCAATACCTGGAAGAGTCGATCGCGCAATGGGTGATGTCGCGTGATGTATTGGTGTTCATGATCCCGACGGTCAATACCAACGGCCGGGTTCACCACGGCAATATCCGCCTGCGTGATTACGCCAGGCATCTGGACGGGCTGGTGCTGCAGGGCGGCGCCGACGTGTCACCGCACAGCTATGCCGAGGCCGTCACGCGTCCGGAGTGGAACGGCGACCGTGTGCGCGATGTGTACGAGCTCGAACTGCTGCATGAATTCATTGAGGCCGGCAAGCCGGTGCTGGGCATTTGCCGTGGCTGCCAGTTGATCAATGTTGCCTTTGGCGGTACGCTGTATCAAGATATCGCCACTGACGTGCCGGCAGCGATTCCGCATATCAGCGATCTGTACGACGGCAACTGTCACGAAGTGCATTTCCCGCCCGGCTCGACGCTGGCATCGCTGGTCAACACACAAAGCGCCATGGTCAATTCCATCCATCATCAGGCGGTGAAAGATCTGGGACGTGATCTGTCGGTGGAAGCCGTGTCGAGCAATGACGATGTGATCGAAGCAATCCGTTATCGCAAGGCGCCGTTTGTCATGGGCCTGCAATGGCATCCGGAGTTTCATCGCGCCGACGGCCCCGGGTTGCTGGATTGCATGCCGGTTCTCGACAACTTTCTAAGGACTGCCCGGGAAACGCGTTTCTGAGC
>JBAPMF010000056.1:0-4854 GCA_049278475.1 Herbaspirillum sp.
GCAGATCCTGGAAAAACAAGGCAAAACCATCACCATCCTGTGCCGTGACGGGCGCGCGCAGTTGCTGCTGGCCGTTGCCGACACGGTGCGCGACAGCAGTCGCGACGCCATCGCACAACTGCGTCGCTCAGGCATCAGCGTCACCATGCTGACCGGCGACAATCCGCGCGTCGCGCGCGCCATCGCCGATGACATCGGCATCGACGATGCGCGCAGCGATCAGTTACCGGCAGACCAACTCGATGCCATCGACGGCATGATAAAACAGCACGGTTATGTCGGCATGGTCGGCGACGGCATCAACGATGCACCGGCGCTGGCGCACGCACACATCGGCTTCGCCATGGGTGCAGCCGGCACCGACACGGCGCTGGAGACTGCCGACGTGGCCATCATGAATGACGACCTGCGCAAGATTCCCGACTTCATCCGCCTGAGCCAAAAGACCCACGGCGTGCTGATGCAAAACATCACGATTGCGCTCGGCATCAAGGCGCTCTTCCTGGGACTTGCGCTGACCGGCGCAAGCTCGCTGTGGATGGCGGTATTCGCCGACATGGGCGCGAGCCTGATCGTGGTGTTCAACGGCTTGCGGCTGATGCGTTCGCTGTAACCCGCGTAGCACTGGAGCCGGGATGGATTGACCAGATCTTCGAGGCGCACAGGCAACGACAGTACCCACGCGAACTACCGCTCCCCACAGGGGTAGCAGGAATGGCTGTTTGGTGACTGCCAGTCATCTTTTCTCACATCTGCAAAACAGCGTCCGTACAATGGAGAAATTTTCAGCCTGATGAACAACAGACCATGCAAATCAGTCTCGATATGCTCTACAAGTACGCGGCAAGAGGAAACGATGCTGTGCGATAAAGTCATAGCTGGCCTGCTTTGCTGGTTTGTCTTTACTGTCGCCCAGGCACAGGATGATATGCTTGCGGTGACTGGATCGATCACGGGGCATACCGATGGCCATACGAATAGTTACGTCTTCTCGGAGAGCGACCTTTTCGCCCTGGGGCAGCATACTATCAAGACTTCCACCAGCTGGACACCGGAGTCTTCATTTACGGGGCCGCGATTATCAGTCGTATTGTCGAAGGCCGGCGCCATCGGCACGCACGTCGAAGTGCATACTTTGGATGACTATACGTACACCATATCCGTCGATGAGGCGGATCGGTATGGCGCGATCCTTGCTCACACCATGAACGGTAAGAAGCTACAGGTTAGCGATTTCGGACCGCTATTCCTGATTTACCCGCGCGATCAATATCCGCAAGAGTTGCGCACGCCCGTCACTGAAGCAAAGTTCATCTGGCAAATCAGGAAATTGATCGTGAAATGAGAAAACGTCTGTATTTCTCTCATGTCGTCATGGTTGGGCTGATGGCGGTAATACTTGCCTTGTCAGCGACCCTAGTTTATTACCTGCGCGACCTGCTTCTGTCTCCTGATCGTATTTCGTCGATGACAGGGCCTCAAGAGGGATACTATTGGACAGCGGCTCAATATCAAATTGCGTATTTGCAATTTCGTAATCAGGTGAATCTGTATGCTAACGGGGTGGATAAGGATACCGGCATACTGAAGCTGCGCCACGATATCCTGCAATCTAAATTCAGGGTACTTGCTTACCCATCGGAACTGACGCATTTTTTCCGGGAAATTCCTTCCTACGATTCATCGGTTCATACGCTCAAGGACGTCATGCGGCACCTCGAGCGTGATATGCGCCTGGCGCTGCATGAACCTCGATCCGCTCACATGCTGACTGAAGATATGCGGGACGGCTGGCGGCTGGTGACAACCATCGCCAATGACACACGTGCTGCCGAAATGCAGCACCGCGAACAGGTATTTTCTGATTTTTATGCGAAGCGGAGAATTATATTCATAAACGGCGCAATTTTATTGGTTCTGTTGGTTATTACACTTGCAGCGCTTTTGATGGCTCTTCGGCGGACACGCGCAGCGCTGAATGCGGAGCGTCAGGCCGTAAAAGCCAGGAATGCATTTTTAGCGGTCGTTAGTCATGAACTGCGCGTGGCGGTGGCCGGGCGCGGCGTCAAGGCGGTGTAAGACGCCGTCAAGGGCATGCGTGAAATTCACAGGCAGATTCAGGAGATCTGCAAATGCACCCAACGTCTTGGAGAATCGTCGCAGGAGATCAGCGACATCATCGAACTGGTTTCCGATATGACCGAACAGGCCAGTGTGCTGGCCATCAATGCTGCCATCCAGGCCGCGTCCGCAGGTGAAGCCGGGCGCGGTTTTTCGGTCGTGGCAGAAGAGGCCCAGCGGCTGGCCGAACGTTCCGGTACCGCCATCCGGCAGATTGGCGCGCTGGCACGCATCATGCAGTCGGATACCGTCGATGTCGTCTCTACCATGGAAAAATCCACCGCCGGCGTGGCAGCAGTCACCAGACTGTCGGATGCCGCCGCTGCTTCCCTGTCCGACATCAGCAACATGTCGAACAGGCTCGAGGAACTGGTTCGGGACATTTCGCTGGCAAGCGACCGGCAAGTCACTTCGGCCTTCAAATGAGACCGAGTTTCAACATCAATTTTCCGCCTGGCAGATAGGCGCCGCGAATCTCGTCGACATCAAAAAACAGTTCCGCGGGCAGATGCGTCCCCTCCACATCAAAAACGTTGTCTTATTTACCGGCAGACAAACTTGACGCCATCGACGACATGATAGAACGGTACGGCTATGTCGGCATGGTCGGCGACGCAGAATGGGAAAAGCTTCAGGAGCGGCGGGAAATCATTCAAGAAAACAATGATGAAACACACTAGCACGCCCTGACTTCTATCTTCACAACCAACATTTTGAGTTGATTTAAACCCAAATTTGAACTAATATAAATCCATGCAGCCTAATTACAAACGACCATTTAGCCAGTATGTCAAGAAAGCACACAAACCGTTGCAGCTCGCGATTGAAGATGCTGTCGAAGACGTATGTGCCAATCCGGACATAGGAGTGGCAAAGACAGGTGATTTGGCGGGAATATGGGTCTATAAATTTACATTCAATCGCCAAGAGTATCTGATGGCCTATCGACCACCAACAGATGAGCAACGACGCCAAGAAATAAAGGTTGAATTACTGATGATCGATTTTTACCAATTGGGCGCACATGAGAATTTTTACGATGACCTCAAACGGTATTTGAGGGCGGAGAGATAACGATATGAGTACGATGACAGCCGAAGAACTTTTCCATGACCTTAAAACGATGCCTGCGAACGAGCGCGTCCGCTTTTTTTCGCTGCTGGCCATCAATGCCTTTGGCGATGAAAACGCCAACCATGAACAAGTGTTTGGGCACCTAGCCAACGACGAATTTACCGCGCACGATGCTGCCGAATACCTGGAAGTTTCCATGTCCACATTCCGGCGGTACGTACATGATGGCAAGATCAAACCAAGTAGCGAACTAGGCCGCAATCAATTGTTTGCCACCCGCGATCTGAAAACATTTAAACGTGCTCTTATCCGACTGTCGCCCGATGTTTCAACGCAATTCCGCGCGACTGGCTGAAAGACCATGCGCTGACGCGCCTGCAACCTGAATGTCGCAAGTGCCTTCGTCGAAGTCTGGCGTCATTGTGACGTCAATGGGAGCCCCACAGGTCTTGCAGCGAAAGCGAAGAGGCTGATGCGCGCGGTTCGAAAGACCCAGCCGGCAGTTTGTCAGAGTGTTGCAAACGCCGCACACGACGCTGATGTTGAAGTTCATGTGGTTCTGAGAAGCTATTCACAATCTTTTAGACACCAGCCCGATTTGAGCGACAGGCGCCGGTGTCGTCGTTTTATTTTTTGAATCGCACCACAATGTCAGCAACACGCCTGCCGAACAGTCTGGCAGTTTCCAGATCTCCCGGCAGCGGACCTTCTTCCGGCGAAGCATCGGATGGGCTTTGCGCCATCAGGCCGCAGAAAGAGCCGACGAAGTTGATGTCATTGCGTTGCGCCGCTTTGGAGTTGGACGGCATCAAACCAGTGCCGACCCAGATCATGCTGTGCTGCATGCCCAGCGTGAACAGCGTGTGCAGCGTCGATAGCTTGTCACCGTTCATGGTGGCGGAATTGGTGAAACCCGCGCCGATCTTGTCTTTCCATTTTTGCGCGAGCCATCGTTTGGAGCTGGCGTCGGCAAATTTCTTGAATTGCCAGGACACGCTGCCCATATAGGTCGGCGAACCGAAAATAATGGCATCGGCGGCATCCAGCGTCACCCAGTCGGTATCGCTGATGCTGCCTTCGGCGCTGATGGCGATCAGCTCGACGCGCGCACCGGCGGCGGATGCAGCGCCGGCGCAGACAGCCTCTGCCTGTTTTTTGGTGTGGCCATAGCCGGAGTAATAAACGATAGCGACTTGACTCATCGTGGCTTCCTTATAGGGGTAAGAAGATTTTGTGCGGATTTTTATGCGTACATTACACTAACCGAAACAACCTGGTCCATAACACGCTCTATCATGCCCCCTGAGCACTATGTCGGCCGCTTCGCGCCCTCCCCTTCCGGCCCGCTGCATGCCGGTTCGCTGGCCGCCGCCATGGCGAGCTATCTGGATGCGCGCGCGCATCGCGGCCAATGGCTGCTGCGCATCGAAGACATCGACGAAACGCGCGTCGCCAACAGCGCGGCATGGGATATTGAAACCGCCCTGCAACAATTGGGCATGCACCGGGATGGCAAGCGACTGGTGCAAAGCCAACGCAAGCAGTGCTATCAGCAGGCCTGCGAATGTCTGGGGACGCTGGTCTATCCCTGCAGCTGCACGCGCAGGGAAATCGCCGACTCCCGGCTGGGCATCGCCACCGATGGCGCCGCCATTTATC
>JBAPMF010000057.1:0-9902 GCA_049278475.1 Herbaspirillum sp.
GCCAGCACCTGGCGCAACGCCTACCTGACGGGCGCAATGGAGCTGCGCGGCGGCGTGCCGCAGATCCCCGCGCGCAGCAGCAACAACCCCGACACGCTCAAGGCGGTGAGCAACGAGCGGTACTTCGACTACATGGCTGTGCGCCTCGACGCGGCCAAGGCCGAAGGCAAGAAGATGGTGATCAATTGGAACTTTACCGATTCGAAACAGCGGCTCGCGCTGACCCTGGAGAACTCGGCGCTCACCCACGCGCCCGGCCAGGCCCGCAACGCCGACGCCACGCTTACTCTGAGCCGTGCCACGCTGGACGCCATCACGCTCAAGCAAACCACCTTCCCCGAAGCGGTGCAGGCGGGGCAGATCAAGATCGACGGCGACCGCGCCAAGATCAGCGAACTGCTCGGCATGCTCGACACCTTCGAGCAGATGTTCCCGGTGGTCGAGCCGAAGAAGTAGCGCGCCCTGCGCTTCAGCTGCGATTCGCCGCATGGGCGCATCACCACATGGCGCTGAGCCTGTATCCCGAGGTTGCCCACGAGGAGGTGCTCCCCTCCGCATCGTATGACCTGGCCTGGGCCGCCAGCGCCGCGGCGCTGGATAGAAGGCTACGCGCGGGGGGAAAGGCAGACGATTGTGTATAAGACGATGGTTCTAACCCTGATCTTCCTGGTCGTCATCCCTGGCCTGCTGTCTTGCCCACATCTGCGCATACACGTTGCCAGCGGCCAGCAATTGCATATGCGTGCCGCGCTCGATGATGCGGCCATGTTCCAGCACCAGAATCTGATGTGCATCGACAATGGTCGACAGACGATGCGCAATGATTAGCATGGTGCGGTTCTGCGCAATCTCGCGCAACTGCGCCTGTATTGCCTGCTCCGCTTTGGAATCGAGCGCCGAAGTCGCCTCGTCGAAAACCAGCACGGCTGGATTTTTCAGCAAAGTGCGCGCAATCGCCACGCGCTGCTTCTCGCCGCCGGACAGTTTCAGACCGCGCTCGCCTACCGTGGTCGCATAGCCGTCCGGCAGCGATGCGATAAAATCATGCACATAGGCGGCCTTGGCTGCTGCGACGATTTCTTCCCTGCTGCTGCCGGGTTTGCCGTAAGCGATGTTGTATTCGATGGTGTCGTTGAACAGTACCGCATCCTGCGGCACGATGCCGATGGCCCGGCGTAGCGACGCCTGCGTCACCTCGCGCACATCCTGACCGTCGATGGTGATGCTGCCGCCATCGACGTCATACAAGCGATACAGCAGCCGCGACAAGGTCGATTTGCCGGAACCACTATGACCGACTACCGCCGTGGTCGTCCCAGCGGCAAGCTCGAAATCGACATCGAACAAAATCTGCCGCTTGCGCTCATAACTGAAATCAACGTGCGCAAACCGCACCGCCGCGCCATCGGTGAGCAGCGGTCCGGCATCGGGCGCATCGGCGACTTCCTTGTTCTGCTCCAGCAGCGAGAACAAGCGCTCCATGTCAGCCAGGCTTTGCTTGATCTCGCGATAAATCACGCCGAGAAAATTAAGCGGAATGTAGAGCTGTATCATGAACGCATTCACCAGCACCAGATCTCCCAGGCTCATCCTGCCGTCGATCACGCCCTGTGTGGCGCGCCACAGAATCAGCGTGGTGGCAATCGCAATGATGGCTGACTGTCCCGAATTCAGCAGCGACAACGAGGATTGCGATTGGATCGCCGCCGCTTCGTAACGCAGCAGCCCTTCGTCATAGCGGCGCGCTTCGAAATCCTCATTGCCGAAATACTTGACGGTCTCATAATTGAGCAAGGAGTCGATCGCTTTCGCATTTGCGCGCGAATCGAGCTCGTTCATCGTGCGCCGAAAGTGCGTGCGCCACTCTGTGACAGTGATGGTGAAAACGATGTACAGCGCCAGCGCGCCGGCGGTGATGATGCTGAACCATATCTCATAGTGCAGCGCCAGATACACCAGCACCAATGCGATCTCGATCAGCGTCGGCAGGATGCTGAACAGGGTATACGACACCAGCGAAGACACGCCGCGCGTGCCACGCTCGATGTCGCGCGTCATGCCGCCGGTCTGCCGCTGCAGATGAAAGTGCAGTGACAGCGCATGCAAATGGCGAAACACCTGCAACGCGATCGTGCGCACGGCGCGCTGCGTCACCTTGACGAAGACGAATTCGCGCAATTCAGTCAAGACTGTCGTCGCCAGGCGCAAGACACCGTATGCCACCAGCAAAGATAGCGGCAGCACCAGCAGCGCCTGCGGATTGTCCGGAGCGATGGTCATGCGATCGACCAGCTGCTTGAGCAGCAAAGGTACGCCGATATTGGTCAGCTTGGCGCCAACCAGGCACCCCAGCGCCAGCAGCACACGCCATTTATACGTCCACAGGTAAGGCAACAGCGTGCGCAGGGTTTCCCAATCGCTGTGCGTGGGTAGTATGGTGCGCGCAGGAGGCGCGGACGAAGCAGGATGACGACGCATGAAAATAAATGGCGTAAATAGTGAAAAATTTGTGCTGTTGCCTGACGGCGGGCCGATGCAAAGCGCGGTAGTCCGGTAAACTGGCAGTTTTCTGAATTTTTGTTCGTTCCCATCACAAGGATTCGACGAACTGCGCGCTTTTAAAAGGAGATACCATGACCAGCCAGCATAACACCTCACTGCCAGCAGGAAAAATACCGCAGCTCCGGGTCATGCCGATGCCCGCCGACGCCAATGTCTATGGCGACGTCTTCGGCGGATGGATCATGGCGCAAGTCGACATCGCCGGTTCCCTGCCTGCCGTCAAACGCGCCAACGGCCGCGTCGCCACCATTGCGGTCAATGCGTTTCTGTTCAAGCAGCCGGTTTTCGTCGGTGATCTGCTCTCGTTTTACGCCCATATCGTCAAAGTCGGCAATACCTCGATCACCGTCAACGTGGAAGTCTATGCCGAACGTAGTCGCTTGCAAGCCGAAATCGTCAAGGTCACGGAAGCCACCCTGACTTACGTCGCCACTGACGCAATGCGCCGGCCGCGCGCCCTGCCGCCACTGGATCCCGGCAACAGCCAGTACACATCCTGATGCCTGGCCCCCAGCGATGAATCGTAAAATAACGACTTACCAGCAAAAAATAATTCTACATGTCTATTCAATGGTTTCCAGGTCACATGAACGCTGCCCGCAAGAAAGCAGCGCAGGCGATGGAAAAGGTCGATCTGGTCATCGAAGTGCTCGACGCGCGCCTGCCGCAGGCAAGCTGCAATCCCATGATCGAGCAGATGCGCCTGTTGCGCCAACGGCCTTGTTTGAAAATCCTCAACAAGAGCGACCTGGCTGATCCGGTCGTCACACAGGCCTGGATCACCCATTACAACAGCCAGAAAAACGTCAATGCCGTCGCCCTGAGCTGCAAAAAGCCAGGCGATGTCGCCAGGCTGCCCAAGCTGGCCCTGGCCCTGGCTCCGCATCGCGGCACCGCGCTCAAGCCATTGCGCATGATGATCATGGGCATTCCCAACGTCGGCAAGTCAACGCTGATGAATGCATTGCTCAACAAGCGCGTGGCCGCCGTCGGCGACGAACCGGCCGTCACCAAGACGCAGCAGCGTTTATACCTCGGCAATGATATGGTGCTCATCGACACCCCCGGCATGCTATGGCCCAAAATCATGCATCCCGACGATGGTTTGATGCTGGCTGCCAGCCATGCGGTCGGCAGCAATGCGCTGATCGAGGAAGAAGTCGCGACGTTTCTGGCAAATAATGTGTTGCAGCGTTACCCTCAATTGCTGACGGCGCGTTACGGCTTCAAGACCGAAGGTATGGATGGCGTGGCGGTGGTGGAAGGCATCGCCGCCAGGCGCGGTTTCCGCCTTAAAGGCGGTGACGCCGACTACGAAAAGGCGGCGCACGCCTTCCTGCAGGATTACCGCAGCGGCGCGTTGGGACGGATCACGCTGGAAACGCCACAAACGCGCGCCGAATTGCTGGCAACGCATCAGGCTGAACTGGAGGCCAGGGCTGCGGAAAAATCGGTGCAGCGGGAAGAGGAGAAATAATCACCGCTGCCGAACCAGGTGCAACTGCGTCAAGCGTAACTGCGCAAACGCAACGCAAAATCACGCAAGGCCTGGATGCCGGATGCTTCGGCGCGCGCACACCAGTCTTGCAGTTGATGCAGCAACTGTTCACGGGTCGAATTGGAACGGCCCCAGATCGAACCCAGCTCCACACGCATTTCGTGTATGGTTTTCAGAACCTTGCTGTGAGTGAACAGATCGGATAATTGCTGCTTCTGGCCATCTTCCAGTTTGGCCGGCTCGCGCTGCAGCAACATCCTGAAAGATTTCAGAAAGCATGACTCCAGCTTGGCCCTTTCCACCAGATGCTCCAGTTCATCGGTCCAGGCGCGCTTGAGCGACTGCGCGTATTTGGACATGACATCGTAGCGGTTGGCGATCACGGATTGCAGCGTGTCGAAGTCGGCAACCAGCTTCTGGCCATCGAATTTCGGCGCAGGCGCGACCTTCTTGACCTTGGCTAGCCCCATCATTTCCAGCATGCGGATGTACACCCAGCCAATATCGAACTCGTACCATTTGGACGACAGCTTGGCCGAGGTAGCAAAGGTGTGATGGTTATTATGCAGCTCTTCACCGCCGATGATCAGACCCAATGGGAATACGTTGGTCGCCGCATCATTGCAATCATAGTTGCGGTAGCCCCAGTAGTGGCCGATGCCATTGATGATACCGGCGGCGGTAATCGGAATCCACAGCATCTGCACAGCCCATACGATCAGACCGGCGACACCGAACAGCATGACATCGATGATCAGCATCAGACCAACGCCTTGCCAGCCATACTTGCTGTAAATGTTGCGCTCTATCCAGTCGTCCGGGGTGCCGTGGCCGTACCTTTCCATGGTTTCGGCATTCCTGGCCTCGGCACGGTACAGCTCGGCGCCTTCCAGCAGCACCTTTTTGATGCCGCGTACTTGCGGGCTGTGCGGATCTTCTTCCGTTTCGCACTTGGCATGGTGCTTGCGGTGAATCGCCGTCCACTCTTTGGTAATCATGCCTGTCGTCATCCACAGCCAGAAACGGAAGAAGTGGCTTGGAATGGCATGCAGATCCAGCGCGCGATGCGCCTGACAACGATGCAGGTAAATGGTGACGCCCGCGATCGTGATGTGCGTCACGATCAGGGTGTAAAAGAAAATTTGCCAACCGGATGCGTGCAGCAAACCATTTGAAAGAAAGTCCAGGATCGAATCTACAGTCATTACCACTCCAAAGAAAATACTTCACGGCAACCGAATTTGCCAGACCGAATACCAACCAACACGTCCGGAGACATATCAATCTGCAAACAGAAATTGCTGCTATCTACCATTTATATTCTTTCATTTTTCAGCATTATATGCTGATTATGCATCTTTGTGCAT
Source organism: Herbaspirillum sp. (assembly GCA_049278475.1). GTDB lineage: Bacteria > Pseudomonadota > Gammaproteobacteria > Burkholderiales > Burkholderiaceae_D > Herbaspirillum. Next base: position 5,428 of record JBAPMF010000057.1, read on the forward strand.
GGAAGGTGCCGGTCCGGCGACACTTTGCTCAAAACTGCGCTGATCCATCAGGCGAATGTCACGTTTTGGATGCGCCACCTGGATTCCTGCGTTTTTGAATACCCGCCAGATGGCGCGGTTGACGTCCGAGAGGACATTCAAACGGCCATTTTCCGGATCGGTGATCCAGAAACCGATCTCCAGCTGCAATCCGCTTTCGCCGATCTGGAGCAGCAGTGCTTGCGGCAAGATCCGGCCGGACACCCGGTCTACCGCAGCGACGGCCTTCTCCAGCATGGACAAGACTGTCTCGATATCGTCCTGATACAAAATAGTAACTTGCGTTGCCAGGCGTATGATTTTTCGATGCAAAGAATAGTTTTGTATTGGGCTAGACATCAACATTTCATTAGGCAATACCGATTCGATACCATCCAGGCCTTCGAGAATCGTATAGCGCGTGTTGATTTGCGTGACTTTGCCGAAATAGCGGTCGACATTGACCATGTCACCGATGACCAGACTACGTTCCAGCAAAATGACAAAGCCGGAAACATAGCTGCTGGTAATCCTCTGCAAACCCAGACCGAGGCCGACACCCAGCGCGCCGCCAAATACCGACAATACCGTCAGGTCAATACCGACCAGCGACAGGCTGACCAGAATCGCGAACAGAATCAGGACTGCCCGCACCAGCCGCGCGACTACCGTGCGTAGCGAGGAATGCATGGTATCGAGCTTCATCAGCCGGTCTTCCAGCATAGTCCCGAACCATAGCGCGATGATCAAGGTCACCAGCACGGAAACCGCCGCCTGCAGGATGGTCAACAGCGAAGTCTTGTGATGACCCAACGGCAACATGGTCGTGCCGAGGTAATCGAGCAACTCCGGCCACAGACCGGTGATATACAGCAGCGCGCAAATCCAGACCAGCGTCGCAACTATCTTTTCAAACAATCGGAGCAAAGTACCAGCAGTCACGTCCTTGATGAAAATATGCCGCAGCACGTAAAACGCGAAGCGCATCGCCAGCTGCGAAATCATCAGCGGCATCATCACATGCCACAACGTCACCGGTAACTTCAGCTGAATCATCATCAGCCTGGCCAGCGCCAGCAAAACCAGAATCAGCAGCGGCGAAAGCACGCGCATGAAACTCTTGACGCCGGTGTGCATGGCGCTCTGCTCATCGCCGGAAAAAATGAACAGCTTGCGCACCCCGTGCGCCAGCCCCCACCCGCCCACGATGCAAAGCGCGATAACGATAAATTGCCGGACCAGTTCCAGCAACATCAAGTCGCCGAACAAATAGGAATAAAAACCGGATAACGAGGTTGACATGATTCTTCGTTGCAGTGAGGAAATGCGCTATTGCACGGATGGCGCGGCCTCGGCTTCCTGGAAATGCAGCATCCAGTTAGCCGCGTATCTGGCGGCGAGAAGCCGATTTTTGCGCGCGATCAAAATGTTCTCGGCATTCATGTTCTGCGCGCTCCAGGTGAAATTATAGCTACCAGTAATCACCGTAGCATCAGCGTCAGCAGCATCGATGACGATAATTTTATTATGCGCATTCCTGTACTTGGTTTCTGCGCGAATCTCGATGCCGGCTTCCCTCATGGCGGCAAGACGGGTGCGGCCAGTCTTGTTCAATTGGCCGGCATCAACCAGTACCCGTACATCGACGCCACGCTTACGGGCGGCAATCAGGGCACCGGTCAATGGCTTGCTGGTTAGGATGTAAGCCTGCACCAGCACTTGACGACGCGCATTGTCAACGGCATCGAGAATCAAGCCTTCGATATCGTCCCAAGGCGCGAAGGCAGCATCAAGCGTTCCCTGTGCCGGGGTTGGGTGCGCGCCGGGATCGAAAGCCTGTGCCGTACCGGCAACGCCAGCCGACAGCAGCACTGCCAGTATCGCGGCGCGGCAAGCCTGCCAGGACTGGAAACGCATCACTTCCTGCGCTCCAGTACAGCGGCGAAAAAACCGTCGGTCTGATGCAGATGCGGTAACAACTTCAGGTAATCCCCCATTGCCAACGGAATCTTTTGCTCTTCCAGCACAGCACTCATCGGCACCAGCACAAAATCAGCATGTGCTTGCAGGAACGCGGCGATGACGTCTTCATTTTCTTCATCGAGAAAGCTGCAGGTAGCGTACACCAAGAGGCCGCCTGCCTTCACCAGACGTGCAGCGCTGCTCAGGATGCTGGTCTGTTTGGCGCGCATCCCGACGATGGTTTCGGCGGTCTGACGCCATTTCATGTCGGGATTGCGGCGCAGGGTACCGAGGCCGCTGCACGGTACATCGACCAGCACGCGATCGATCTTGCCGGTCAAACGCTTGACCCTGATGTCATTTTCATGAGCGATCATGACCGGATGCACATTCGACAGTCCGCTGCGCGCCAGCCGCGGCTTCAACCTGGCCAGACGCTTCTCTGAAACATCGAAAGCGTACAGACGGCCGGTGTTACGCATGGCTGCACCCAAGGCCAGCGTCTTGCCGCCAGCGCCAGCACAAAAATCGACGATCATTTCGCCACGCCTGGCGCCGACGATCTGCGCCAGCAGCTGGCTGCCTTCGTCCTGTACCTCGATGGCGCCATCCTTGAACAAGGGCAGGTTCTGCAAAACCGGTTTTTTCATCACGCGCAGACCGAACGGTGAATACGGCGTCGGTTCGCACAGAACAGGCAGCGCCGCCAATGCAGCGCTCACGTCATCGCGGCCAGCTTTGATGGTATTGACGCGCAAATCCAGCGGCGCCGGCTGGTTCATGGCCGCGGCCAACTCCATGGCGGCGGCGGCGCCGTCGCGGGCAATCAGCTTTTCCAGCAGCCAGGCCGGCAGGTTGGAGCGCACCGCCAACGACAATGCGTTGCGGTCGATCTGCGCGATACGCATGAGCCAGTCGATTTCTTCCTGCGACAGGCCGGCGATGGATGCGACGCTGACCGTGTCAGTCAGGCCCAGCAGCGCCATACGGCGCATCATCGGGCCAATACCGGATTCGGCGAAACTGGTATACACCGATTTGTTGCGTAACAAACCATAGACCGCTTCCGCGATCACGCCGCGTTCGCGGCTGCCCAGTTTGGGATTTTCGCGAAAATAACGCGACAACGTGACGTCAGCCGGACCGGTGAAACGTAAAATCTCACGCAAAACTTCTTCCGTGTGGGGAACGATTGCGGGCGGCAATCTCATGCTGCTTCCTTCAAAGTGATGATTCAGATTTGCCCGGCGCAGAGGCGATGCAGACGCGAGCGCCATCCCGGAGCAACTATTACTGGAAAGAGTAAAAAACGCGGAAAGCGATTTTCCTGTCGGCCCAGAAATCGGCCGCATCACGAAACACGTCCAGCAAGGTTTCGCGAGCTTCTTTATCGAATTTCTGTGTGTTTGGGAGTTGTTCCAAAACAACGACAAAACCGGGTTGCTGCCCGGCCTTGTGGATCAGGTCGGTCAAACAGTCGCTAAGGGCATCGAAATTCCTGCCGAAATGGCGAGGAAAATGAAAAGCGCCAGCAATGACCGCAAAGACCTGCTGCTTGGTAGTCGCATCAGCACAATACGCATACAGAAAGTGTTGCCCAAGACGAACGGCCTCTTCCCGCAAATCGGCCACGCGAAAGGCGCGGATGGACTGCACAACATTCGGCGGCACCGTTTTAAATAAACTCATTTTTCTCTCAGATTTTGCAATGCATGCTACAGCCAGGACTTAGAACCTGTTCAGAATCTCCTGCCGACAAGATTCTAAACAGGTTCTTACAGCTTCATTCCCTGATGCGCTGGAATGTCTGGTAATGATCCCTGGTGTAATAGTACTCACCCGATGTTTGCGGATTGCCTCCGGCGATGATGCGCCGGGCGCCGCGATTGCGTGCTCTGGGCATTTTTACGGTGAATTCGTGATAATAGCCGCGTTTCCGTCTGGGTAAAACACCTTCGTAATTGCCGAAAACCACGCCATCCTTCGCGTAGGGATAAGGTCCGCCTCGCTTGATCAAGTTCAGTGTCTGACGCGCTTCCCGAGGCAGATTGGATACCGCGATGGCATCGATGCCCGGCGCGTCTCCGGCAAATACGGTGCCAGATAACAGCAGCGCGGCAAACAACATAGTCCACTGTTTCAGAGACGTTATTTTCAATAAACAGGCTCGCATGTTTATGTTGCGTAAATAGTAATTTTTCGCAATATCAATATCATTGCGTAGGGTAACGTTTTGCTTCAAGCCAGGCAACTCGAATGTTTGCCCCTTCCAGACGAGAGCATCGATTCACAGCACCCAGCGCAATAACGCCAGTGCCAAAACGGCCAGGAAGGCGGTCTCGCCCAGCATCAGCAACACGGGCTTCGGACCCACGGTGACCAGCTCGCGTAACTGCGTCTTCATGCCGATACCGACCATCGACGCCACCAGGAACCAGCCCGACAGGTCGCTGCCGACCTTGCTCACGGCAGTGGGCAGCCAGCCGGTGCTGTTG
>JBAPMF010000058.1:0-8993 GCA_049278475.1 Herbaspirillum sp.
GCACCACGCTGACCAGGAACGCGCCGGCCGATCAGTTGACGCTGTCACGCGCCAGGCAAATGTCGCTGGCGGGATGGGCGCGTCCGGTCAAGATCAAGAAGTAAGAGCCGCTGATACAACGCCGATGGCAAGAATGCTGCCATTCACTTATCGATGAAAGAAAAGACTATTCATGTGCGGTATCGTTGGCGCGGTTGCGCAAAAAGATGTCACTCCGATTTTGCTGGAAGGTCTGCAACGCCTCGAATACCGCGGCTATGATTCCTGCGGTGTGGCAGTCTATATGGATGGTAAACTGCAACGCTCGCGCAGCACGGCGCGCGTTGCCGAACTGCGCAAGCAGGTCGCCGCAACGCATCTGGCCGGTTGCACCGGCATTGCCCATACCCGCTGGGCCACGCATGGCGCGCCGGCGACGCACAACGCCCACCCGCATTTCTCGCGCGAGCGTATCGCGCTGGTCCACAACGGCATCATCGAAAATTACGAAGAACTGCGCGCCGAACTGCAAAACGCCGGTTACCGCTGTGAAAGTCAGACCGACACTGAAGTCATCGCGCACCTGATCGACCACATGTACACCGGCGATCTGTTCGAGACCGTGCAGCAAGCAGTGCGTCGTCTGACGGGCGCCTACGCCATCGCCGTGTTTTGCGTCGATGAACCCCATCGCGTGGTCGCCGCGCGTCGAGGCTCGCCATTAATCGTCGGCGTTGACGCCGGCCAGCATTTCGTCGCCTCCGACGCCATGGCGCTGGCCGGCGTGACCGAACGGATCATTTATCTGGAAGAAGGCGACGTCGTCGATCTGCAACGGCAATGCTACCGGATCGTCGCCGCCGACGGCAAATCCGTCGAGCGCGCAGTCAACACCGTGCGCGCCTTCACCGGCGCGGCCGAACTTGGCCCCTACCAGCACTTCATGCAAAAGGAAATTTTCGAGCAGCCGCGCGCCATCGCCGACACACTCGAAGGCATCGACGGCATCATGCCGGAACTGTTCGGCGCCGGCGCGCACCAAAGCTTCAAGCAGATCGACTCGGTGCTGATCCTGGCCTGCGGCACCAGCTATTACGCCGGCCTTACCGCCAGATATTGGCTCGAAGCGATCGCCAGGATTCCGGTCAGCGTCGAAATCGCCAGCGAATATCGCTACCGCGACAGCGTCGCCGATCCCGCAACGCTGGTCGTCACCATCTCGCAAAGCGGCGAGACCGCGGACACACTGGCCGCGCTCAAACATGCGCGCCTGCAAGGCATGACCAACACGCTGACCATCTGCAACGTCGCCGCCAGCGCCATGGTGCGCGAATCGCAACTGGCCTGCATCACGCGCGCCGGCGTCGAAGTCGGCGTCGCCTCGACCAAGGCCTTCACCACACAACTGGCGGCATTATTTTTATTGACGCTGACACTCGCCCACACCCGCGGCCTGCTCAGCGATGCCGCCGCAACGGCGCACCTCAAAGCCATGCGCCACCTGCCTGCGGCACTGCAAAGCGTGCTGGCGCTGGAGCCTGGCATCGTCGCCTGGGCCGACGCCTTCGCCCGCAAGGAAAATGTCCTCTTCCTCGGCCGCGGCCTACACTACCCGATCGCGCTCGAAGGCGCGCTCAAGCTCAAAGAAATCAGCTACATCCACGCCGAGGCCTACGCTGCTGGCGAACTCAAGCACGGCCCGCTGGCGCTGGTCACGGAAGCCATGCCGGTCGTCACCATCGCGCCCAACGATGCCCTGATCGAAAAGCTCAAGTCCAACATGCAGGAAGTCCGCGCCCGCGGCGGCCAGCTCTACGTCTTTGCCGACGCCGGTTCCAGCATCACATCGAGCGAAGGCCTGCACGTCATCCGCCTGCCGGAACACTACGGCCTGCTGTCACCCATCCTGCACGTGGTGCCATTGCAATTGCTGGCCTATCACACCGCGCTGGCGCGCGGCACCGATGTCGACAAACCGCGCAACCTGGCAAAATCGGTGACGGTGGAGTGACAAGGCGGTACATTTCACAGCAATTTCAACTTCATCGAAGCCATCAACTTGAATCAACTGGCCAAATAGACGGGATTGGCAATGAGCCCAAGTAACCTGGGCTTTAGCTTGATGCCAGTTTTCCTATCCATCGATCCAGTTTTCAATGCGCAGTCCTGGGTAGGCAGCAAAATCACGCTCATTGTTTGTGACCAGCGTCACATCGAGCGCCACGGCATGCGCAGCAATCAGCTTGTCAAGCTGATCCTTCCTGCGCTCGCGCGTCGCCTCTCTGATCGGCCCATAGGCTGATGCAGCAAAAGCATCGAATGCAGCAACCGGGATATCTTCGACAAGTGCAGCAAGGTTGCGCCGTTCACGCACACTGTGCGCAGATACGGTGACGCCATACTCTAATTCGGCAAAGGTAATGGCCGACATCACCACATCGCCGACATAACACTGAGCAAAGCGTTTGGCGACCTGTTCAGGCTGATGTTTCATCAGGTAAATACACATATTGGTATCGAGCATAAACAGCGGCATTACAGCGTCTCCCGTTCTGCCTGCTCCTGATCGCCACGCCCATCGGCCATGAAGCCAGACCCGAATTTGGCAAATTTCTTGAGAACACCAACAAGCGGCCTGCGCACAGGCCGGATGCGAATTTCCTCGCCAACACGCTCGATCTCCAACTCGATATCGGTGCGCTCATAGGCAAGCTCGGATGGGATACGGATCGCCTGAGAATTGCCATTCCGAAAAGCTTTGGTTGTCTGCATCTCACTCTCCACAAATGTGTGTACACAGGTGTACTTTAAACCATATATCCGCGCTTGTAAATACATGTATGTACGAATACCCCCTCTTCGGGTTACGTGGTGGAGAACCGCAATGGCAAACCGGTGACAAGCTACACACGCGCCTGGTTCATACGCTGTGACAACTCGGCGGCTGTCTCGCGGCGCTCGCTATACCGATCGGTCAGAAACGGCGCAATGTCCCTGGTCAGCAGAGTGAACTTGAACAGTTCCTCCATCACGTCGACCACGCGCTCGTAGTATGGTGAGGGCTTCATCCTGCCAGCGTCGTCGAATTCCTGCCAGGCTTTGGCCACCGACGACTGATTGGGGATGGTCAGCATCCGCATCCAGCGGCCAAGCACGCGCATCTGGTTGACGACATTGAAGGACTGCGAGCCGCCGGACACTTGCATGACGGCCAGCGTCTTTCCCTGAGTCGGTCGAAGCGCCCCTTGCGACAGTGGAATCCAGTCGATCTGGGCTTTCAGGATGCCAGTCATGGCGCCGTGGCGCTCCGGGGAACACCACACCATGCCTTCGGACCAGTTGGCCAGTTCGCGCAGCTCAGCGACCTTCGGATGCGTTTCAGGCTCGCTGTCCGGTAGCGGCAAACCGTGCGGATCGAATATCCTGACTGCGCCGCCCATTGCCTCCAGCAACCGGGCCGCTTCCATGATAAGCAGGCGGCTGTAGGAGCGTTCGCGGACAGAACCGTACAGCAGCAGAAACCGCGGCCGGTGGGTCGAAGTACCGATCTCTGAAAAATCGGGAACCAGGGGCGCCTGAAACAGGGCCGGATCGATGTTCGGCAGATTACTGGATGCACCTGTGAAAGAATCTTGCTGTGGATTCGCGGTTATCATCATATTCCTTGCAATCAATGTAGATCGCCGCGGCGAGTCCGGTAAGCGTCGCCTGGCTGCTGTTCATCGATGTCCGGCGTCCGGCACGTCGATCCAGATGGTTTTGATCTCCGTGTACTGGTGATGCGCCCACATCGATTTGTCGCGACCGCCGAAACCGGACTGCTGGTAGCCGCCGAAGGGCACGGTGATATCGCCCTCGCCGAAGCAGTTCACCGTGACGATGCCGGCGCGGATACGGCGCGCCAGGCGGATCGCCGTATTGAGGTCGCTGGTGTAGAGCGAAGCCGCCAGGCCGTACACGGTATCGTTGGCCAGCGCAACGGCTGCTTCGACGTCGGTGAAGCTGGTCACGGTGAGTAAGGGGCCGAAAATTTCTTCCTGGAACAGACGGCTGTCCGCGCCGACGCCATCGAACACGGTCGGTTCCATGAACAGGCCCTGGCCGCTCTTGCCGCCCACCCGCAGCTTCAGTTTTTCCGCCGCGGCCTGCTCCAGGTAGGACCGCACCTTATCGAAGTGCGCCTTGCTGACCAGGCTGCCGAGGCGAAACTGCGGATCGAGCGGATTGCCGGCCTGCCATTCGCGGGCGAAGTCGGCGATACGTTGCAGCAGGCGTTCCTTGACGTCGGCATGGACGATCAGGCGCGAGGTCGCCGAGCAGTTCTCTCCCATGTTCCAGAAAGCGCCGTTGACCACGTGCTGCGCCACCGCGTCGATATCGGCGATATCGTTCATCACGAGCGCCGGGTTCTTGCCGCCACATTCCAGCACGATGCGCTTCAGGTTCGATTCCGCCGCGTACTTCAAAAAACAGCGGCCGGTATCGGTCGAGCCGGTAAAGCTGACCATCGCCACGTCATCATGGCGGCCCAAAGGTTCGCCCACTTCCTCGCCGCCGCCGGACACGATGTTGAATACGCCGGCCGGCACGCCCGCCTCGAAGGCGATCTCGGCCACACGCAATGCGGAGAGTGTGGTCTCCTCGGCGGGTTTGACCACGATGGAACACCCGGCCGCCAGAGATGGGCCAATCTTCCACGCCAGCATCAGCAGCGGGAAATTCCACGGCAGAACCAGGCCGACCACGCCGACAGGTTCGCGCACCACCAGGGCCAGGCTGTTCTGGCCGACCGGCGCGGTGTGGTCGTAGATCTTGTCGATCAGTTCCGCATGCCAGCGGATGGTGTTGATGGTCTCGGGCACATCGCCCAGCTGGCATTCGCGAATCGGCTTGCCGCTGTCTATGCTCTCCAGCACGGCCAGCTCGTGGGCATGCGTTTCGAGCAGATCGGCAAAACGCAGCAGAACCGCCTTGCGTTCAGCCGGCGCCTGCTTCCACCAGCGGCCATCCTCAAAGGCGGCCCTGGCTTTCGACACGGCGAAATCGACGTCGCGGCTGTCGCAGGCGGCGATATCGGCAATCGCCGCGCCCGTCGCCGGGTTTAGTGTCTTGAAGGTCCGGCCTGACGCCGAGGCGTGGAATGCGCCATCGATGAAAGCCTGGGTGCGATGCTTCAGCGTGCGTTCGATCGCGGTGTATTCCTGCGCGGACAGTAACTTGGCCATTATGCTCTCCCCGCCACGACGTTGGCGACCTCAGCCTTGAGCGCGCTGGTGATGCGCTTCAGCTGGTTCTGCTGTGCTTCACTCAACCACTGCAATGGCGCACGCGCCTTGCCGTGTTTCAGGCCCATCAGCTCGCAGCCGTACTTGATGGATTGCACGAACTTGCCGGACTCTTCCAGGAAGTCCATCAACGGCATCATCGCTGACATGATCTTGCGGCCCTTATCGAAATTTTTTCCAGCGCGCAGGCTTCATACAGCGCGATATGCTCGGCCGGCAGAAGATGCCATGCACCCTGACGGCAATCAGGTGTTCGAGCACTTCGACGTAGGCGGCCTTGTCGATTTGCCCTTGCTGGTCCAGCAGGACGATCGCCGGGGTGTAGATACCTTCAAATTTCATCTTGATTCTCCAGTTTCTGGCGGCATCCCGCTCAGGTGCCGGAGTACGTCGCACCAGAAGTCAAATCTCAAAAAAGCAGGCAACCACCGTCAGCGGTTCGATTCCCCGGAGCAACTATAGCATCCAAATACCGAGGGTGCCAGATGGGCAGCACACGAAGCTGGCGACCGCGACCCTCCAGGATCTTTCTGAGCTACGACAGCAAATTCCATCCCTGTCTCTTGAAAAATTGCAACACTATCCCTATACTTAGCACTCGTCAGGGAAGAGTGCTAACAACTTTTCCTGACCCATGTAGGCAGTACTGCAACACTGTCAATGATTATTGAATTTTAAGGAGTTCGTATGATTCTTCGTCCTTTGCATGATCGTGTCATCGTCAAACGTCTCGATCAAGAAACCAAGACCGCATCCGGTATCGTTCTGCCGGACGCCGCAGCTGAAAAGCCGGATCAGGGCGAAATCCTGGCTGTCGGCAACGGCAAAATTCTGGATGACGGCAGGCTTCGTCCGCTGGCAGTCAAGGTCCACGACCGCGTTCTGTTCGGCAAATACTCCGGTCAGGCCGTGAAGATCGACGGCCAGGAACTGCTGGTCATGCGCGAAGAAGATTTGTTCGCCGTCGTCGAAAAATAAGCGTACTTCCCTTCAATTCAAACGCATTTCTGGAGAATTCAACATGGCAGCAAAACAAGTAGTTTTCGGCGATGACGCACGTGCGAAAATCGTCAATGGCGTCAACATTCTGGCAAACGCAGTCAAGGTCACGCTGGGTCCCAAGGGCCGTAACGTGGTTCTGGAGCGCAGCTTCGGCGCCCCGACCGTGACCAAGGACGGCGTGTCGGTTGCAAAAGAAATCGAACTGAAAGACAGGCTGGAAAACATGGGCGCGCAACTGGTCAAGGAAGTAGCTTCCAAGACTTCCGACAACGCGGGCGACGGCACCACCACTGCAACCGTGCTGGCGCAAGCGATCGTTCGTGAAGGCTTCAAGTATGTCGCGGCAGGCTTCAACCCGACCGATCTGAAGCGCGGCATCGACAAGGCCGTCGCAGCGATCGTCGGCGAAGTCAAAAACCTGGCCAGGCCAACCACCACCAGCAAGGAAATCGCCCAGGTCGGTTCGATTTCCGCCAACGCCGATACCGACATCGGCGACATCATTGCCAAGGCGATGGACAAGGTCGGCAAGGAAGGCGTCATCACCGTGGAAGACGGCAAGTCGCTGGAAAATGAACTGGACATCGTCGAAGGCATGCAGTTCGACCGCGGTTACCTGTCCCCCTACTTCATCAATAACCAGGAGAAGCAGGTCGTCGCGCTGGAAAACCCATACGTTCTGCTGTTCGACAAGAAAGTGTCGAACATCCGTGACCTGTTGCCGGTCCTGGAACAGGTCGCCAAAGCCGGCCGGCCGCTGCTGATCATCGCAGAAGACGTCGAAGGCGAAGCGCTGGCGACACTGGTCGTGAACAACATCCGCGGCATCCTGAAGACCGCAGCCGTCAAGGCGCCCGGCTTCGGCGACCGGCGCAAGGCAATGCTGGAAGACATCGCTATCCTGACCGGCGGCCAGGTGATCGCTGAAGAAGTCGGCCTGACCCTGGAAAAAGCCACACTGGCTGAACTGGGTCAAGCCAAGCGTATTGAAATCGGCAAGGAAAACACCACCATCATCGACGGCAACGGCGAAGGCACCGCGATCGAAGCGCGCGTCAGGCAGATCCGCACACTGATCGAAGAAGCCACTTCCGATTACGACCGCGAAAAACTGCAAGAGCGCGTTGCCAAACTGGCGGGCGGTGTGGCGCTGATCAAGGTCGGCGCAGCAACCGAAGTCGAAATGAAGGAAAAGAAAGCACGCGTCGAAGACGCGCTGCACGCTACTCGCGCCGCGGTTGAAGAAGGCGTCGTGCCAGGCGGCGGCGTTGCCCTGCTGCGCGCGCGCGCCAGTATCAAGGATCTCAAGGGCGACAATGCCGATCAGGACGCCGGCATCAAGATCGTTCTGCGCGCTGTCGAAGAACCGCTGCGTCAAATCGTCTGCAACGCAGGCGACGAGCCATCAGTGGTGGTCAATGCCGTGCTGGCCGGCACCGGCAACTATGGCTACAACGCTGCCAATGGCACTTACGGCGACCTGGTCGAACTGGGCGTGCTGGATCCGGCCAAGGTGACGCGCTCGGCATTGCAGAATGCCGCATCGGTTGCCGGTCTGATCCTGACGACCGACGCACTGGTTGCTGAATTGCCGGAAGACAAGGCAGCCGGTGGCATGCCAGGCGGTATGGGCGGTATGGGCGGTATGGGTGGCATGGACGGCATGATGTAATCCGGCGCCGTCTGCTTTTTCCGGAAGGCTGGCAAGCCGGAAAGCATCGTCTTTCACCCGGCTACACTGTCCAGCCCGGAACAGCTCGACAGTAGCCGTCGCAACGCCCGATGCAGTGCATCGGGCGTTTTGTATTGGAGTCGCGCTGCCATTTTGCTCGCCTGTTTCACGAAATCCTCATAAAATCACGACTCTATAAAAAAATATAGGCAGCAGGCGGTTCACGAGACCGGCCTGCTGCTTTTTTCATCGCAATAGAAAGCAAAATGATCGAAATCCAAGCGCTGACCCAACGCTTTAGGAGCGGTAACAGCACGGTCGAGGCGGTACGCAACGTGGATCTGTCCATCCGCCCGGGAGAAATCTTCGGCATCATCGGCCGCAGCGGCGCCGGCAAAAGCACGCTGGTGCGTACCATCAATCTGTTGAGCCGCCCAGGCTCCGGCCGCGTCATTCTCGACGGCGAGGATATGACCACATTACCGGCCGCTGCCCTGCGCGCGGCGCGGCGCCGGATCGGCATGATTTTCCAGCACTTCAATCTGTTGTCTTCGCGTACCGTGTACGACAACATCGCCCTGCCGCTGGAACTGGCCGGTCTCTCCAAAGCCGGGATCGCCGGCAAGGTCGAACCCTTGCTGGAACTGGTCGGTCTGACAGGCTTGCAAAACCGTTATCCGGCGCAGATCTCCGGCGGCCAGAAACAGCGCGTCGGCATCGCCCGCGCCCTGGCCAACGATCCCAAAGTGTTGTTGTCGGACGAAGCCACCTCCGCGCTCGATCCGGAAACCACGCGCGCGATCCTCGAGCTGCTGCGCAGAATCAACCGGGAAATGGGCCTGACGATCGTGCTCATCACGCACCAGATGGAAGTCATCAAGATGATCTGCGACCGTGTCGCTGTGATGGAAGCCGGTCAGGTAATCGAACAGGGCGATGTGCTGGACGTATTCTTCCGCGCGCCCAGGCATGCCGTCACGCGCGCGCTGATCGGCGATGTGATCGCACATGAATTGCCCAAGGGCGTGCTGGAACGCCTGCGCGCGCGTCTGGCC
>JBAPMF010000059.1:0-17132 GCA_049278475.1 Herbaspirillum sp.
TTGTCTTACGCGGAACTGGCGGCTGCTAACGCCGCCGTTGCCGCCGCGTTGAGTGAAGCAGGCATGCGGCATGGGCAGATGGTGGCCATCGTGGCGGATCGCGGTCGCGAGCTGGTGTGCGCGGTGCATGGCACGCTGCTGGCTGGCGGCGTTTATGTGCCGATCGACCCCTCGTTACCCGAGGCAAGACGCCACTATCTGCTCGCAAATTCCGGTGCCCGGCATGTGCTTGCCCAGCGCCACTATGCCGGCAAGCTGGCCTGGCCAGAGAATGTGCGGGTACTTGTGATCGAAGATTGCCAACATACAGGTTTGGCTGTTGCCGGGTTCGAGCAGGCGCAGACTGATCTGGCCTATCTGATTTACACCTCTGGTTCGACCGGGCGGCCCAAGGGCGTCATGATCGAACATCGTGGCGCGCTCAATACCATCGTGGATGTGAATACCCGCTTTGGCGTTCATGCCGCGGATGTCTTGTTCGGCGTGTCCTCGTTCAGCTTTGATCTGTCAGTGTATGACCTGTTCGGTTCGGCTCTGGCGGGCGCGAGTCTGGTGTACCCGGAACCGCAGCAGGCGCTCAATCCGGCGCACTGGCTGGATCGCATGATCGAATGCGATGTAAGCATCTGGAATTCTGCGCCAGCGCTGGCAGCTCTGCTCATCGAAGCGGCGGAGAACCGGGGGGTGACGTTGCCGCATTTGCGTCTGGTGCTGATGAGTGGCGACTGGATTCCGACCAATCTCCCGGCATGCATCAAACGCATCGCGCCGCACGCCAGGATAGTGAGCCTGGGCGGTACGACCGAGGCGTCGATCTGGTCGATTCTGTTTGAAATCGATGAGGTCGATCCGGCATGGCCGAGCATTCCCTACGGTTATCCGATGCGGAATCAGTCCTGGTTCATTCTCGATGCGCGGTTGGAGCCGGTGCCGGAATGGGTCGCCGGGGATTTGTACATCGGTGGCGTCGGCCTGGCGCAGGGGTATTGGCAGGATGCCGAAAAGACAGTGGCCAGCTTCATGACGCACCCGGCTACCGGGGAACGTATCTATCGCACCGGCGACAGGGGACGTTATCTGCCTGGTGGCGTCATCGAATTCATGGGCCGCAGTGACTCGCAAGTCAAAATCCATGGCCACAGGGTGGAATTGGGCGAGATCGAAAGCGTGCTGCTGGCGCATCCCGATATCGCTGCTGCCGTGGTGCTGGCGCAGCATAGCGGCGCAGCTCCTCAGCTGGCTGCCCATATCGTACCCAGCCGGGCATCGCTCGACGCGGATGAAGTACGCAGGCATCTTGCCCGCGCCGTGCCGGAATACATGGCGCCGCGCCTGATTGGCTTCCTCGATCGATTGCCGCTCAGCAGTAACGGCAAGATCGACCGCAAAGCGCTGCCAGACCTGAGCGGTCGGCAGCAGCAACAAGCCACGACGGAGCGCCGCCAACCCAGGGATGCGATCGAGTGGCAATTGCTCATCATCTGGCAGAAGGTGCTCAAGTCCACTACGTTGTCTGTCGTCGATAATTTCTTCGATGCCGGCGGCCAGTCTTTCGAGGCCGTGCGCATGGTCGGCCTGGTCGGGGAAGAGCTAGGCGTATCGCTCTCGCTCGGCGATGTGTGGCAACACCCGACTGTGGCCGCTCTTGCCAGCCATCTGCGCGGCGTATCGCCGCTGAAGCAGCGCGACCCGCTGGTCGCCATGCGCCGCCAGGGAAGCGGCACGCCCTTGTTCCTGGTTCATCCGGCTGGCGGTCACGTGATGTGTTATCGTCATCTGGGTGCATTGCTGCAGCGGCCGGTGTTTGCGTTCGAAGCAGCCGGTGTCGATGGTGTTGCCGTGCCGCTGGATAGCGTGCAGGCGATGGCCGCCGCCTATCTGGCGCGGCTGGACGCCACCTGTCCGCAAGGGCCAGTGTTGCTTGGCGGCTGGTCGTCTGGCGGCCCCATCGCCTATGAAATGGCCCTGCAGTTGCGGCAGCGGGGCCGGGCAGTGGAAGGCGTGGTGGCGCTGGATAGCCCGGCGCCGCTCATGCACGGCGAGGTCGACGAAGCCAGCCTGATGCATTGGTTCATCGACGATCTCGACCTGAACCAGACCATCAGAACCGCTATCCGCGCCTTGCCGGTCGACCACACCAACGGTGAGCGGCAACTGCGGCAGATAGCCGCCGCGCTGCACGGACAAGGCTTGTCACTCGGCATGGAAACCAGCCAGCTGACGGCGATTTACCGCGTGTTTGCCGTCATTGTGCGCAGCAACCGGCTCTACCACGCCGGTCACGGCGATATCGACATGCTGATCGTGCGCGCGCGCGATGGCGTCGTCAGCGAGTTTTCCGCTCACCCCTTTGCGAGCGAGTCCGACTGGGGCTGGAGCCAGTTGACAACGGGTGAGGTTCTCGGCGAGGTGATGCCGGGAACCCACTACAGCCTGTTGTCGCAGGAAGCCTCGGTGACGGTCGCCGCATTGATCGAGGCATGGCTTGTGCGCGCAACGCGGAAACCGCGCGCCACGGCAAGCCCGGCTGCGCACGGATCGGCGTAAGAGTCAGTTTTTCACGCAGGAAGTTCATCGATGGCGAGCCGATGAAACCGGCCACGAACAGGTTGTTCGACTGCTCGTAAGTGTTTAATTACACAGGATGATGTGTAAGAAAAAGCCTTGTCTGACTTCATCCTGTCTGGAAAGCGCCACCACATGTCTTCAGCATCGCTCATACATGGCAGTGACAACCCGTCGAACACCTTTATCGATGGCCCGCGCCTGCTAGCTGATATTGGCGGCACCAATGCCCGTTTTGCGCTGGAACGCGCGTCCGGGCAGATAGACACCGTTCAGACCCTGCGTTGCGCCGACCATGCTGAATTTTCACTGGCGGTCAAGGCTTATCTGGCCGATAACGCACATCCTGCGATTCGTCATGCGGCCATCGCCATCGCCAATCCGGTTCAGGGCGATGAGATCAGAATGACCAACCATCACTGGACGTTTTCGATCGAAGAGACGCGCCGTCTGCTTGGCTTCGATACCTTGCTGGTGGTCAACGACTTTACTGCGCTGTCGATGGCGCTGCCGCATCTGGAACAATCGCATTGCGTGCAGATCGGCAACGGTCAGGCGCTGGAAAACAGTGTCATCGGCCTGGTCGGCGCCGGCACCGGTCTCGGCATGGGCGGTCTGATCCCCGGCGAAGGCCGCTGGATTGCGCTGGGCAGCGAAGGCGGCCATGTATCGTTCTCGCCGTCCAACGACAAGGAAGTGGCGATCCTGCAATATTGCTGGCGCAGCTATCGGCATGTCTCAGCCGAACGACTGATCTCCGGTCCCGGCCTGGCAATGATTTATCGCGCCTTGTGCGACATCAACAAGGTTCAGCATCCAAAAGAACTGGCCGCGCCGCACATCGTCGATCGCGCACTCAGGCAGAACGACCCGTTGTGCCTGGAAGTGGTCGATTGTTTCTGCGGCATGCTCGGCACATTGACCTCCAATGTCGCGGTCACGCTCGGCGCGCTGGGCGGCATGTATATCGGCGGCGGCGTGGTGCCGCATCTGGGCGACTACTTCGCCCGTTCGTCTTTCCGGACGCGCTTTGAAAGCAAGGGGCGCTTCGAGGCCTACATGCGAAAGATTCCGACATATGTCATTACCGCGCCCTATCCGGCTTTCGTCGGCGTCGCCGCGATCCTGGCCGAACATCTGGGAGCGCCCGTCCGACCCGCCCGGCGATGCAGACGGCAAGCCTGATCTGATTTCGCCTATCGGTGATATGTCTTCTGCATGAAAATGACCGGCAAGACTTGTGCGGCTTGCCGGTTTTGCGGCGTCATCAGGATTGGTCGCGCTGCTGGACGCCCTTCATCGACGGCATTTGATGTTTTCGATATAGGCGGCGCCATCCGGCGGCAAGCCGCTGCGTTGCGCATTCCAGATCATCTCGCCCAGGCATTCCATGATGTCATGATGCGCCTCGTGTTCGGACCCTTTGCGCTGCGCCAGCGCCTGAAAGGCTTGGCGCATGCCGGGCGGCTGGTCGATCGAAATCTGTTCGCTGATCGACAAATGCATGGACAGATGCAGGAAAGGATTGGTCTGGCCTTGCTCGACCGCATAGTCGGCTGCCAGCGCCTGTTCGACACCAGCCAGCGTGTCGTTGTATTCGGGGTGCTGCATGATCCAGTCGCGCGCCATCGCTTCGAGAGGGGTGAGAGGCTGATGGTCGCGATACTTGCGGAAGACTTCGCAAAAGAAGCGGCGTACATCATGTCGGGACGGGTTGAACATAACTGAGTCGGTGGGTCAACAGACTGTCTATTCTACCGAAACTGCTGGATCATCCGCTGCCGTATTCGAGCTTGGTCGTTTCACACGCCTTTTTGCGGCAATGGCGTCTTTTGTCTGTATTCGCAAAGGTCGGCGATGATGCAGTTCCAGCATTGCGGCTTGCGCGCAGTACAGGTGTAGCGGCCGTGCAGGATCAGCCAGTGATGGGCATCCTGACGGAATTCCGGCGCCACGAATTTCATTAGCTTGCGTTCAACCTCATCGACATCTTTGCCCGGCGCAATGCCGGTGCGGTTGGCGACGCGGAAAATGTGCGTATCGACTGCAATGGTTGGATGACCGAAGGCCGTATTCAACACCACATTGGCCGTTTTACGTCCGACTCCGGGCAAGGCTTGCAGTTCTTCATGGGTTTGCGGCACTTCGCCGCCGTGCCGGTCGAGCAGAATGCGACAGGTCTCGATGATGTTTTTGGCCTTGGTGCGGAACAGGCCGATGGTCTGGATATAGGGCATCAGTTTATCCACGCCGAGTCGATGAAGCCTGGCGGGGGTGTTGGCGACTGGGTACAGTTTGCGCGTGGCTTTGTTGACGGAGATGTCGGTGGCCTGCGCCGACAGCAGCACGGCGATCAGCAGTTCGAACGGCGTGCTGTATTCCAGCTCGGTGGTGGGAGTGGGATTGGCCGCGCGCAGACGGGTAAAGATTGCGCGGCGCTTTTCATTGTTCATGACGGTTTTTTGGCTGATGGTGTATTGCCGGTTGCGGCGGTTTCTTCCTTTTTCAGACGCGCGCGTTCGATGGCGGCCTGGATGATGGCTTTTTTATGTTCTTGCCCGGCTTTTTCTTCGGGGGATAGCGTGGCTTCGGCTTCTTTCAGCCTGGCGGCTGCTTTGGCTGCCAGGCGCGCATCGTTTTCTTCTTTTTCGCGACGCAAGCGGAAGTCGTGAAAATCGTGTTCCCTGCGGGCGGCGTCGGCTTGCGCTTGCGACCAGGCATCCCAACCGGTTTTCCCGGGGGTGACCTCGACCATGGCGATGCAATCGACCGGACAGGGCGCCACGCACAGGTCGCAGCCGGTACAGGTGTCGATGAGCACCGTGTGGAGCTGTTTGGCGGCACCGACGATGGCATCGACCGGGCAGGCCTGAATGCAGAGTGTGCAGCCGATGCAGACCGCTTCATCGATGACGGCGCGGGTGCGCGGGCGTTCGATACCGTTGACCGGATTGAGCGGTATGACCGGCTTGCCGAGCAATTGCGCCAGTCGCGTGATGCCTTGCGCGCCGCCGGGCGGGCATTGATTGTAGCTGGCGCGGCCATCGGCGATGGCTTCTGCGTAAGGACGGCACGCAGGATAGCTGCACTTGCTGCATTGGGTTTGTGGCAGCAGGTTTTCGATCTGGTCGGCGAGTGAAGGAGAAGCTGGGGAAGACACGGTGAAAGTAAAACGTAGCAGGTAACATGGATCTGTATTATCGCGGGAAACCGGGGCGATGCGGAAAATCTCGTCGGGGGAAGCCGTCGGCGGCACATGAAACGCCGGCACGAAAACAGCCTTTGTGGCGACCGGTAAAGGCTGAGGTGTGCTTCGGGATCAGGAATTCGCTTTGATGAATTCACAGATTTTCGGACAGACGACCTCACGCCAGCGGTGACCCGAGAAAATGCCATAGTGGCCGCATTTGGGTGCGGTGAAATGCTGCTTGCGCGATTCTGGAATCGACGAGCATAGATCCTGTGCCGCATGCGTCTGGCCGGAGCCGGAGATGTCGTCGAGTTCGCCTTCGATGGTAAACAGTGCTACCGACTTGATGTCTTGCGGATGCACCAGTTTGCCTTCGACCTTCCAGGTACCCCGAGGCAGATCGAAGTTTTGGAAGATGATCTTGACGGTTTCCAGATAAAACTCGGCCGGCATGTCGAGCACGGCATTGTATTCGTCATAGAACTTGCGGTGGCTTTCGGTAGCACTGTCGTCGCCGTTGTACAGATGCATGTAAAAATCCCAGTGACTCTGGGCATGGCGGCGCGGATTCATGGCAACGAAACCGGCGTGCTGCAGGAAGCCTGGATACACCTTGCGGCCAAAGCCGGGGTAGTTCGGCGGGACGCTGTAGATGACGGTGTTTTCGAACCAGCTGAACGGTTTTTCGGTAGCCAGGTCGTTGACTGCGGTGGGCGACTTGCGCGCATCGATCGGACCACCCATCATGATCATGCTCTTGGGCAGCCTGGGATCGTTGGCGCTGGCCATGAGCGCAACGGCTGCTAGTACCGGCGCGGTTGGCTGGCAAACCGAGATGACGTGGAGGTTCGGTCCCAGCAGGCGGATGAAATCCTGCATATAGTAGACGTAGTCATGCAGGTGAAAAGCCCCCTTGTCGACGGGTACCATACGGGCATCAGCCCAGTCGGTGATATAGATGGCATGCTGCGGCAGCAGGCTGCGCACGGTGTCGCGCAGCAGTGTCGCGTGGTGACCGGACAGCGGCGCAACCAGCAGCACGGTCGGCTGTTTCAGCGCGGCATATTGTTTGGCATCCATGTCCTTTCTGAAATGGAGCAGGCGACAGAAAGCTTTGGTCTCGATGACTTCTTCGATGATACCGACGGTGTTGCCATCGATGTCGGTCGATATGATCTGGAATGAGGGTTTTTCGTAGTTTTTGCCGAGACGGTGGAGCAATTCATAACCGGCGGCGATACGTTGTGAAAGCGGCGTGTGCGCCAAAGGAGAGAGGGGATCCGAAAACAGTTTGGCCGCTATTTCCGACCATTGCATCAAAGGGTGGAGAAAGATGCGATTCAATTCGTGAAGTTGATAAAGCATGGCAGACCTTTACACATAGGGCGGCGTCGGCGCGCTGTTGTGGGTTCGACTGGGTGACAATAGCATGCTGCGATGCAATATCCTAACACGCTTCTATCCTGTCGATGATAAAAATGCAAATAGCGCGACGGCGGCGCATCATCAAACTAGCGGATTTTTTTGCGTAATTCCTATCCATATGGCATATAATTAAATACCAAATGGAGATCACCATGGACACAAAACACACTAGGAAAAGCGCTCCGGCGAAGAAGGCGGAGTCCGCCGCTAGGGTGTCTGCCGTGCGTAAGAGCAAGGTCATCGAGGCCAGGGGGGATCTCGTGCTTGGTGAGGCTACTGCCTCCTACACTTACAATATCTTCAGGGAGGCGCTGGCGGCGCGCATCGTCATGATCAAACGTGGCGTCGCAGCGGGAAACGTGCCGCTCCTGGCTAAACGCATGGACACGCCCCGTGAGCGCCTCGTGCAATGGCTGGATTTCCCGAGTACAACCATAGCCAGGAAAATCAGGCGCAAACAAGACCTTACGCAGGATCAGGCCGAGCGTTTCGTCGGTCTGTCCGCGCTCGTCGGCCAGGTCGAGGCAATGGTAGCCGAGTCGGGCAACCTGGAGGGGTTCGATGCGGCGCAGTGGGTGGCGCGGTGGCTGGAGCAGCCTAATCCGGCGCTCGGCAACCGTCGGCCGGCAGAGTACATGGATACCGTAGCCGGCCAGGAGCTGGTGTCGGCATTGATCGCGCGCGCGCAAAGCGGAGCCTATGCATGACGCTCCCGATCTGGCGCATTGCCACGGACACCCGAGACTATACGGCAGACGATCTCACCGGCGCCGGGGCAAAGCAAACGGGCGGTCGCTGGAACCATCCGGATACACCGATGTTGTACTGCGCCTCGAGCATCGCACTTGCGTGTCTCGAAACCATGGTGCATATCGCCGCTGGCTCTCTGCCGCTGAATCGCTACCTGGTGAGGATTGATGTGCCCGATGATGTTTGGGACGGCGCTCGGACCTTGACGGCGGCATCGGCGCTGGCTGGATGGGACGCGCTGCCCGAGGGCAGGGTGAGTCTCGATTACGGTACGCAATGGGCCATGTCAAAAAGCACCGCGCTACTTTGCGTGCCGTCTGTGGTTGTACCCGAAGAATGGAACGTTCTCGTCAATCCCAAACATGCAGACGCCGCGAGAATGACGGCCACGAAGCTGCGCAAGTGGATCTATGACGCGCGGATATGGGCATGACGCGCGCCGCCTGTGTGAGCCTGACTGTATGCCGGACTCATGGTTATGCTTTCAGCGCTTTCTCCAGCAGCTGATGAAACTCGGCAAACTGTAGCTTGCCGACGTAGCGTTTCAGAATAGCGCCGTCCTTGCTAATCACGAAGGTAGTCGGCGTCAGCTTGACGTCACCGAATGCTTTGGCCAATGTATCTTGCGGGTCGAGCGCAACCTGGAAGGGCAGCCTGCGCGTCCGGACATAGTTGAGGACGTAATTCGGCGGATCGTAGCTCATCGCCACGGCGACGAAATCCAGCCCCTGATCCCGATACTTGTCATAGGTCGCAATCATTTGCGGCATTTCGCCGATGCAAGTGGTGCAGCTGGTCGTCCAGAAATTAACTATCACGACCTTGCCGCGTAAATCCCTGAGCGTAACCTTTTGTCCGTCGAGTTTGACGAAAGTCACATCAGGAGCCGTGTTATGCGCTGATAGTGCGATATAGCCGAACAGGGCGAGCGCCGCAATGATGAGCAGCCCGCTAGGTTTGATCCGGAAGCGGTTGCGCGGTGTCCCGACGATGGGAGTGATGGCGTTTTTGGCTTCCATGTTTTGCGTGGCGCGCGATTATCCGGCGGGATCCGCCGGTTGTCGGCTATATTGCCGGAGTTCCTCTTCCGAGATGTATTCGTACAGTGTCACGACCTTTTGCGCGCCGCTCACGCCGCTGGCGATATGGGCACCGCGCCTGCCTTCGCGTTCGGTCACGCGTCCCATCATGTAGACGATGCCGCGTTCGGTCGTGATCTTGAAGGCATTGGCGTATACATCCTTGGCATCGATCAGGCTGGCCAGAACTTTGCTGGTGATCAGCGTGTCGCTGGAACGTGAGGTGAAGCTGGATGAACCGGCAATGGCCAGTTCATTGAACACGCTGTCGACGTTTGGCAAGTCCATGATCTTGCGCCCGGCGACAACCCGGGAAGCTTCATCAGGCACTTCGCCGCTCAGCAGGACTTTACGGTTGAAACTGGTTACATTGATGTGGGAACCTGTCGGCACGACACTTGAAATACTGGCTGCCCCCTTGATGACAATCGTCTTGTCTTCCACCTGCGCGCCTAGCGTGCGCCGATCCGTGGCCGCAAACGTGCCTGCCAGCATACCGCCGGCCAACATGCCGAAGCAACCCTGCAGCACGATCGCGAGCATGCCGCAGACGGCGGTGACGGCCAGCGGACGACGCCATTTCAGGCATTCCGGTTTGATATTACTCATTGACATCGCCTCCAAATAACGCAACGTCGATACCGTCGCAAATACAATGCAAAATCACCAGATGCACTTCCTGAATGCGCGCGGTGCGATCATGCGGCACGCAGATATGGACATCGGCGTCGGTCAGTTTGCTGCCGATGGCACCGCCGCCTTTGCCGGTCAGTGCCACCACGCGCATGTCGCGCTCCTGCGCAACTTCGATCGCCGCCAACACGTTGCCGGAATTGCCCGAGGTCGAGAACGCCAGCAACACGTCGCCGCTCTGGCCAAAGGCCTGCACCTGCTTGGAAAAAATCTCCTGGTAGCCATAGTCATTGCCGATGGCTGTCAGGATCGACGTATCCGTTGTCAGGGCCAGCGCCGGCAGAGGCAAACGCTCACGTTCGAAACGTCCTACCAGTTCCGCGGCGAAATGCTGGCAGTCAGCTGCTGAACCTCCATTGCCGCAGGCAAGAATCCTGTTACCGTTCGACAATGCCGTGAACATCAGTTCAATCGCCTGCTCGATCGGCTGCGCCAGCACCGCGCCGGCATGCATCTTGAGTGTGGCGCTTTCCTGGAAGTGCGAAAGGATACGTTGATTAGTCATGGTGCGAGCGTAGTTGACAATGCATGAAGAACGTCCCGGTTGGGTGCCCAATTATAGTGTAGTTGCACAACCGCGCCCGCGCGCAGGCGGTCAGTGGATATATCAATAGATTTCCACAGCATTTTTCAGCCAGGTCAAGCGGTCGCCGTCGTAAGCAAGTACGTCGAAACGGCAGGCAGGCGAGCGGCGATAGTTTTGCAGGAATACCTGGGCGGCAATGATCAGGCGTTTTTGTTTCGCGCGCGTGACGCTGGCAAGCGCGCCGCCGTAACTGTCCTTGCTGCGTTTGCGTACCTCGACGAAAACGACAACATCGTCATCGCACATGATGAGATCGATCTCACCTCCCTTGCAGCGGAAATTGCGCCGTACCTCATGCAGACCTTGTTGCAGCAGAAATGCCAGCGCTGCATCCTCGGCCGCGTCGCCGCTGATTTGTTTGCTGGTACGCGCGCCATGCAGCCGGTCGAAAAGGGCCATGCCGGTTCAGCGCTGGTCGCTCACCGGAACGGTGACGCCGTCCTGATAGACTGCCTGGATGAGCTTGCGCTGGAAATGAGCGGCGCCAACTGCCATGTTGACATAGAGCTGACCGGTTACGCCATGGATCTCGAAATCGGAGCGCTGCCGGGCGATCTCGTCGGCCACGCGGAAGGCATCGATGCCGAGTCCATACAGGCGTTCCAGATCGGCGTTCGGAGGGCTGCCAGTCTTGGCGACAGCGCGCGGATACGCCATCACGGCTGAATGATTTGCCTGCAATTGCCAAGGCAGGTCAAGCAGATACACACCATTGAGTTCGGGCAGGCGATTGACGGGTGGTGTGCTGGCAGCGGTTGTCATCGCCAGCGGATTGAGCTGCGAGGTGCCGTACAGCGGAACGTCGCCGCCGATGACTTTGCGCAACTGAATGGTTTGTGCCGCATCGAGAGCAACAAACAGCAAGGCTGGTTTCTCGGCCTGAATGCGCCGGTTCAATTGCGTCAGATCGCTGGCGCCAAGCGTATGACTGGAGCCGCTGAACTCGAGATTGTCCACTATCATGCCGATTTTCCGCGCTTGCTGCACAAAGGCTTTGACGGCACGGCGCTGCCACGTCATGTTAGTGGAAACGGCGAAGATTTTGCCCGGTGGTTTTTCACGCTCGACCCAGGTCGCAACCTGGCGCGCTTCTTCTTCGACCGACAAACCCATCATGATCATCCGGGATGGCAGGCGTCGATCAGGGATATCGGGCAGATCCGGTTGCGTCAGGGCGATGGTCGGCTTGCTCACGGTGCCGGACTGCGCCAGGGCGGTCACTGCGCTGCGCGAGAGCGGACCGACGATGATGTCATATTTGGCAGAGGCATCATGGTAGACGCCAAGCACTTCCGCGCTGGCATCGCCGGTTTGGATAATGGTGACGACGATGTTGCTATGTTTCTGCTCGGCAGCAGCCAGAAAACCTCCGCGCACGGCGTCAGCCGCCGCGCCGAGCACACTGGAGCGCAAGGGCAGCAGCAAGGCGACACGCACAAGCGGACGATGGTCGTCGGCGTTCAGGTCGAGCATGCTATTGCCGGCAGAGCTTGTGTTTGTCTGTATGGAAGCGCACAATCCGCCCAGCAGCGCGGTCAGCATGATGATTTTCGTCCATTTTCCCGACATCGTTTTCTCCCATGAGCCATCCTGATTCCAACGCGCCCATTGCATCCATTGCGTCGTCTATCCTGACCGAAGCCTCACAGCAAACCTACCCTGGATCGGCATTATATGTGCTGGCCACTCCCATCGGAAATGTTTGTGACATGACGTTGCGCGCTTTGCACGTCCTCACGATCGCCAATGCCGTGGCTTGCGAAGATACGCGCAACACCAGCCATTTGCTGAACCGCTATGGCATCAGCCAGACGTTGATTGCCGCGCACCAACACAATGAGCGTGAAGCCGCCGGCAAGATCATTGCACGTCTGCAGCAAGGCGAGCGCATCGCTCTGGTGTCCGATGCCGGCACCCCGGCAGTCTCAGATCCGGGCGCGCGCATTGTCGCAGCGGTGCGCGCCGCGGGTCTGACCGTGGTGCCCTTGCCGGGCGCATCGGCGGCGGTGACAGCGCTATCTGTCAGTGGTCTGGTCAATGATGCGTTCTACTTCGTCGGCTTTTTGCCGAACAGGAGCAGGCAGCGCGAAAACGTCTTGCTCAAACACGCGCGTGACAGCGCGACGCTGGTGTTTTATGAAGCGCCGCACCGCATCGTCGATACCGTCGATGCGTTGTTGCAGGCCTTTGGCCCCCAGCGTCAGATCGTGCTCGCACGTGAGCTGACCAAACTGTTCGAGACCATTCATCGCTGCGCGCTGGCTGATGCGCCGGCCTGGCTGGCGGCGGACATCAACCGGCAGCGCGGCGAATTCGTGATTCTGGTGGAAGGCGCGCCTGCCGATGCCGATGCTGATGCCGAACGCGTGTTGCAGATATTGCTGGCAGAACTACCGCTCAAACAGGCTGTGGCGCTGGCAGCGCAAATCACCGGACAAAAGAAAAACGCGTTCTATGAGTGCGCTTTGCAGATCAGGGACTCTCGATGAGCGCAGTCATCGCACCAACCTTTAATGGTCAATTCGATTTCGTGGCTTTGGAAACCTTTGCCAAGGGATTTTTGCAGCGCGCTCTGTAACTGCGCCGTGGTACTCCGGCGCTTGCTGGATGAGGGCAAGACGCTTTCCAGAAAACCTGCTTCACCGCTGCCGTCGAGACAAAACACGCGGGCACAGCGCATACATCTGAAATGACCATGCTGGGGATGACCCTGTGCAGACTGAGATGCGTCATGATGTTCCTTGCCGGCGCCGGCGTTGTAACGAAAGATGCGGTCGTCGCTGGCGATCTTGTGTGCCAATCCCGCGTCGGTCAGACAATCCAGGACACGATACAGGGTGACGCGATCCATGCCGACCAGTTGATCCTGAATATCCTGATGCGAGACCGCGCTGCGTGCGTTGAGCAGCATCGCCATGACGCTCACGCGCGCCTGCGTCACGCGCACCGCGGCAGCGCGCAGTTGCAGTCTGGCCAATGCCTGCGCCTTGGCTGGATCATGCGCATCAACGCGCGATGTGGTGCGTGCGGCTGGTCTGGATCTCATGGTGTATTCACAGGTACTGTATGGATTATGCCGCAATTCGCGATGCAAGGTTTTGTGCCTGTACCTGCGTGATTCTATTTTCGGGTGACTTTCCTGGCGCGGGGATGGGCGGCGTCATAGACCTGCGCCAGGCGTTGGAAGTCGAGCGAAGTATAGATCTGGGTCGTCGTAACGGAAGCGTGGCCCAGCATCTCCTGGACTGCGCGTAAATCCCCCGAGCCTTGCAGCACGTGAGAAGCGAAAGAATGGCGCAGCACGTGAGGATGCACACTGGTTGCCATGCCCAGTGCTTGCCCGTGGGCCTTGAGTCGCAATTGCGCCACGCGCGCTGACATGCGCGCGCCGCGTGCGCTCAGAAACAGGGCGTGCGGATCGGCGCCGGTATGTTTTGCAGCGATACCGGCACGTGCGGCCAGCCATGTTGCCAGCGCCTGTATGGCCGGCCGGCCGACCGGCACGCTGCGCATCTTGTTGCCTTTACCGGTGACGGTCACTTCGCCACTGTGCATATCGACCCAGCCGGCTGAAGTATAGTCGGCGTGGTATTGCAGGTCCAGCGCGATCAGTTCGGACACGCGCAGTCCGCTAGAATACAGCAGTTCGAACATGGCCCGGTTGCACAGTTGCGCTGGAGAGCCGGCATCTTTGAGCGGGTTGGCGCGCGATACCAGATAGACGGCATCGTCCACCGCCAGCGCTTTGGGCAAGGCCTGGGCCTTTTTGGGCGCCTTGATGCCGTCAACGGGATTGGATGTCAGGCCGCCTTGTTCGGACAACCAGTCGTAGAAGCCACGCCATGCCGAAAGTTTGCGGGCGATGGAACGGGCACCGAGACCCTTTCCATGCAGCTGGGAGGCAAATTGACGGATCTGAAAGTGAGTAACCGCAGCGAGGGCAACGTTGGCGGCTCGCGCCAGCGCGCTCAATTCACCGAGGTCGCGGGCATAGCTGCTGATCGTGTGTGACGACAGCCTGCGCTGGTTTTGCAGGCTGTCGAGGTAATGGGCAAATTCTGCCTGATCGATGTTGGCGCTCATGCGGTCGGGATTGAGAGCCGTTAACCTTGCCGTCGACGTTTTGTTAGCGGCATTTAGCGTAGCAGGCAGGCCAGCGCAGCACTGGCGGTTTCGCTGATGCGCTCCAAGAAACTAGTGCCCATTTCCGCCGTGAAGCGGTCCGGATCGGGTGAGCCGAGAACCAGCAGGCCGAAGGCTTCCAGCGCAGCGTCCACGCGCAACGGCAGCAGAGCCACGGATTTCACGGAGACCGGGTCTTCCAGCCAAACGTCGGCTTCGAAGTCGCTGCTGGCACCGCAGAACGGTGTGTTCAGGCCATTGGCGAAGAGTCGCGCATTTTCCGGGACGGCGGCATTGAACCAGGCGCCGTGATGGCGTTCGGCGATATTCCATAGACGCACGGTGACTTGCGGAACATCGAAGAGCTTCTGTAGATGATCGGTCAATATCCTTGGCAAATCAGCGTCATTGCGGGCCAGCAGCAGTGCGCGTGTCCAGGCCAGAAATTTGCTGGTGATCTCGTCATTTTTTTGCGCGATGCGTAGCAAGTCGGCCATGCGCAACTCCTGCACCTTGATCTTTTCGCGCAGAATTTCCATCTGACGCTCCTGCAAGGAGACGGTACGTCCCAGTAACGGGCTGGTGAGCCTGATCAGACTCAGCAACTCGGCATGTTTCTCAAAGAAGCGCGGGTGGTCGAGCAGATAGTCGGCAATCGAATCGGAGTCCAGATGGGTGGTCATAGGGCAGAGTCGTCTGTCTGTTCGCAATATCACGAGATTATCCGCTATCGCCGATGCTGACAACTTTTTCGTCCGGGTGCCGACACAGGCATTTTCCAGTAAAAACGGGCTTGCATGATTGCTCATGCAAGCCCGAATCGTTCAAGCAGGCATCTGGTTTTCCGACATTGATATGCCGGAAGTGAAGCCTGAATCAGAACTTGTGGCGGATACCAACGCTCACTGCTGTTTGACTGGTCTGATCGCTGGCAGTATTGCTGGTGATACCTGGATTGAAGAGTTGGCCGTCGTTGGCACGCAGGTTCGACACGAATGCGTACAGATCAGTACGCTTCGACAGCCAGTAGTCAGCGCCCAGGTTGATTTGGGTCAACTTGCCTTTTGCTGCATCAACATAATTGATACGGGATTGTTGAACGCTGCCCAGCAGTTTCAGCGATGGATTCAGGGCATAGGCCGTACCTAGTTCAAAGATGTCGGTCTTGTCGTTGTTGGTGCCGCCGACGGTAAACGCTACAGGAGACCATGTGTTGCTGCTATTGTTGTAGATAGCCCTAGGCGTGTTTCCGTCAGCTGCAGCGGCTGCCGGTTGCTTGACGCGGGACCAGTTACCATACAGACGGGCGGCGCCCAGCTGATAGGAAGCAGCCAGCGTGAACGTCTTCAGAAGCGTCGCGCCATCAGGACCGATGGCAGAGCCGACCATGGAAGTAGTAGAAGTATCGCTAGGAGTCGCACCGGCCTTGGATTGATAGTAGCCAGCACCCAGACCCAGCGGACCGTTGGTGTACAGACCGCCAACACCAAACGATTGACCGGCAGAATTTTTACCAGCCTGTTCGCCGAGACCGTACATCAAGGTACCAACGAAGCCACCCAGGTTCGCTGTGTTATAGCGGATCGAGTTGTTCGAACGCGTACCTTCCAGACGATCCAGATTGTGGCCGACTGCGCCGGTGACACCACCGAAATCAGCAACCGAAGTCAGGGTGCCGCCGATATCGTCCAGAACGTCGGTCTGACGGCCCAGCAAAACAGTACCGAAACCGCCTGACAGACCAACGACCGACTTGCGACGGAACAGAACGCCGTTTTCATCCAGAGCGCCGGTGTCGTTTTTGAAGCCGGCTTCCAGATTGAAGACGGCGGAGAGACCGCCGCCCAGATCTTCTGTGCCCTTGAACCCAAGGCGCGAACCTTGCAGGATGCCAGAATTCATTGCAACGTTGCGCTTGGTGTCGGTAAACCAGTTACCGTTGTTCCCGGTGATAGTGGGATCGCCGGTAAGGTTGCCGGTCCCAATTTTGTTGGTAAAGGTGACACCGGTATCGACGATACCGTAAAGGGTGACGGAGCTTTGTGCTTGTGCAGCACCTGCAAATGCGCCGAGAACGGCAAGTGCGAGCAGAGATTTTTTCATTTAACATCCTTTTATAAAAACAGTCTTGAGGATCCGTACATTTGACCGGACCCTGAGACATTAAAGGGTTCTCATTGGCCCCGACCTCCGATTGGCTGTTTGGCGAGCAATGTTTTGGTTGAAATGCCGAAACTTCTGTATAAATGTTGTTTTTTTCCAACGCTTTTCTTCGTATGCATTTCCTACAGGGAAATTTTTTTGATTGATGTGATCGATGGCGAATCGGGAAGATTTGGCGATTATCCGGGCAGCACGCGCCGGCCAGGCCAAGGCCCAGCTGGCCCTGGGGCGGCGCTATCTGCTCGGCGGCAATGGTTTGCCGCAAAGTTTCACCACGGCACTGTATTGGCTGGACCGCGCCGCGCGCCAGGATATCGCGGATGCCTGGTTCCTGATTGGAGAACACATTCCTTATGACGTGGTAGCGCAAGCGTCGAATCCGCTGGAATATGTGTGCTGGTATGAGCGCGCCTTCGATGGCGGACTGAAAGCCGCCGGTCTGGCGTTTGCGCGCCTGGTGCTGGCGTATCGTGAGCAGCTCGCGATGCAGCCGATGTTAGGCAAGGCGCTCCAGGTGCTGGAGGAGGCGGCGCGCGGCGGTACTGCAGAGGCGCAATGG
>JBAPMF010000060.1:0-12607 GCA_049278475.1 Herbaspirillum sp.
GCTGACGCCTGCATGATCAGCTCGTAGTGACAACACAGGCCGCGGCGCTCGGCGATGGCCACCAGCTCGGCGAGGATGTCCTTCACCATGGCGTCGCGCTGCGCGTTGGTGGGCGCGCGCATGTCCAGGCTGAACTTGCAGCTGCCCGGCACCACATTGATCGAACCGTTGGGAACTTCCAGCATGCCGACGGTGGCCACCGAGTTACCGTCCTGTGTGGCGCGCTTCTCCACATACAGCAGCAGTTCGGCCGCGCCGCAAGCAGCGTCGCGGCGGCGCTCCATGGGCGTGCTACCGGCGTGGCTAGCCATACCGATCATCTCGCAGACATAACGGGCGCTGCCGTTGATCGAAGTGACGATGCCCAGCGGAATGTCGAGTTCATTGAGCACCGGGCCCTGTTCGATATGCACCTCGATGAAACCCAGGTACTTGGTGGCGTCACGCTTGAGCTTAGGGATGTCGGCGATGCACAGGCCAGCGTGCTGCATGGCCTCGCGCATGGCGATGCCGTTGGCGTCCTTCTGCTCTAGCCAGTCGTGGTTGAAGTCGCCGATCAGCGCACCCGAGCCTAAGAAGGTGGCCTTGTAGCGCTGGCCTTCCTCCTCGGCGAAGCCGACGACCTCGATGCCGAACGGCAGGCGCTTGCCCGCGCGGTGCAATTCGCGCACGCAGGCCATGGGCACGAAAATGCCTAGGCGCCCGTCGTACTTGCCGCCGTTGCGCACAGTGTCGTAGTGGCTGCCGGTCAGCAAATACTTGCCATCGGGTTGGGCGGGGTGATAGCGGCCCACCACGTTGCCCACGGCGTCGATCTGGACCGCGTCGAAGCCGCACTCGCGCATCCAGTGACTGATACGCTGGGCGCAGGCGCGGTGCGCGTCAGTGAGGTAGGTGACGGTGAGCTGGCCCTTCTCGGCATAGCCTGCGTCGCTGTGCTGGGCCAGCCGCTCCTGCCAGTACCAGACGTCGTTGCCCAGCGTAGGCTCGTAGCCGAACTTGTCGTTCAGGCGGAGCTCGGCGATGCGGTGAATGTTGCGCAGCGCCTCATCGCGCTCAAAGGCCGGGTGGTTATGCAGGCGGCGCTCGAAGGTAGCAATGATCTCGCTCTTGGGCAGGCCCAGGCCACGCGGCCCGCGCACCGCGAGCACGGGCGGAAATCCGAAGCGGGCCTGGTAGTCGGCATTGAGCTGGCGAATATGGGCCAGCTCTTCGGACGTGCACTGGGTCAGACCCGTCTTGCTTTGCTCGCTGGCCGATTCGGCCGTAAGAGTATTGGTTGCCTTACCGGCCAGTTCCGGGTGGGCGCGTATCAGGTCGAGCTTTTGCCCGTCGCTGCTGTCGGCCAGCACCTTGACCATGGCGTATTTGAGCTGCGCCAGCGACCGGAAGGGGCGCTGGCACAGCGCCCCTTCCGCGATCCAGGGAGAGTGCTCGTACAGACCGTCGAGCATGGCAAGCGCATCGGCGGGCGCTGCGCTATTGAGTTGTTCTAGGGTGAATGTCATGGTTACATCGTAGATGTGTTGCACCGAAAGTATATACACTTTCGTGTGCATATCATGATCCTGATGTGGTTGACAACGAATAGGAGATACCCCTATGGGATTGAGCACTCATGTACTCGACACGATGTACGGCTGCCCTGCCGCAGGCATGCAGATTGCGCTGTACGCCACCAGCAACGACCAGACCACCCTGATCAAGCGCGAGATCTTGAACCACGATGGGCGCACCAATCACCCCTTATTCGACAACAACAGCATCAAGGTAGGCACCTACCGGCTGTCGTTCGACGTGGCGGCGTACTTCGCGGCCAAGGGCGTGCAGCTGCCCGAGCCGAACTTCCTGAGCGTGGTGAGCATCGACTTCGGCGTGGCCCACATCAATCAGCACTACCACGTGCCGCTGCTGGTGAGCCCGTGGAGCTACGGCACCTACCGCGGATCTTGACCAACTGGCCGGATTCGTGACAGTTTTGGGATCATCTGGAACACCATTTTTATATACACTTACCATCGACAAAATGGTCGCAGCGGAGTTCATGCCCTTCCAAGCATGAGTGCGCGGCCGAAATTTCTGCTCAGAGCGCCCGCCGTGGTGAGCAGGTTCAACACAGGCAGCCCGCACGGCTGCCAAGGATGAGAGCGATGGAAAACTATCTTCTCGATTGGGCCAACCTGCTGCTGCGATGGCTGCACGTCATCACCGCCATTGCTTGGGTGGGTTCGTCGTTTTATTTCGTTTTTTTGGACAGCAGCCTGATCCCGCCCAAGGATGAAGACCTCAAGAAGCAAGGCGTCAGCGGCGAGCTGTGGGCCTTGCACGGCGGCGGTTTCTACCACCCCGTCAAGTTCAACGTCTCGCCTCCCAAGCTGCCCGACCACCTGCACTGGTTCTACTGGGAAAGCTATGCCACCTGGCTCAGTGGCTTTGCGTTGCTGACCGTGTCGTACCTGTGGAATGCCAGAATTTACCTGGTGAACCCGGCCGATCCGGATGCCATGAATTCCGCTGCCGCGATTGCCGCTGCGCTGTCGTTCCTGGTGGCGTTCTGGCTGCTGTACGACGGTATCTGCCGTGTTTTCGGCCAGAAGAAGAACGGCGACGCCATTGTAGGCGGCATGGTGTTGGTGCTGGTGTGCATTGCGGCATTCCTGGCCACCCACATCTTCCCCGGCCAGGCTGCTTTCCTGCTGATGGGCGCGATGCTCGCCACGTCGATGAGCGCGAACGTGTTCTTCTGGATCATCCCCGGCCAGCGCACCGTGGTGCAGGCTCTACGCGAAGGCAAGCTGGTCGATCCGATCTACGGCAAGCGCGGCAAGCAGCGCAGCGTGCATAACACTTATTTCACGCTGCCCGTGCTGTTCGCCATGCTCTCGAACCACTACGGCTGGCTCTACAACCACCCGCAGAACTGGCTGGTGCTGATCGGCATCATATTTGCCGGCGCCGCCATCCGCCAGTTTTTCGTGCTGCGCCACGGCTTCAAGCTTGGCCGCAACAGCCACCCCTGGCCTTACGCCGCCATAGGCATCGTCGCCATCCTCGCGGTCGGCATCTGGCTCAAGCCCACCGACAAGCCTGCCGCCGCAGCGCCTGCACCGGAAGCCGGCGCTACAGCCCCTGCGGCTGCCGCATCGGGTTCCGTGGGCTACGACCAGGTGTCCAAAATCTTTGCCCAGCACTGCGTGGTGTGCCACAATTCCAACGGCTTGGCGCAGAAGAACGTGAAGCTCGACTCCGCCGCCGAGGTGGCTACGCACACGCAGCAAATCTACCAGCAGGTCGTGATCCTGAAGAAGATGCCTTTCGGCAACCCCGACAGCATCAGCGCCGACGAGCGCGACCAGATCAAGCGCTGGTTCGAAGGCGGCGCGCCAACATCAATACCCACGCGAGCCGTTGACCGTCTTCAGCGCAAGACATAGTCCAGCACAACGCCGGCAAACATCGCCGCGCCCAGCCAGCCGTTATGCATGAAAGCGGCAAAGCAGCCGCTGCGCTCGCGCGCGTGGATCAAACGATAGTGATACACGGCGCAACCAGCGGCGACCAGCATGCCGAGGCTGAACCAGATACGCAAACCGTATTGCCAGCCAACCGCCCAGAAGATGCCCAGCGCCGCGACATAGCACAGCATCACCGCCAGCACATCGAAATGGCCGAAGGTAATCGCAGAGGTTTTCACGCCAAGCCTGAGATCATCGTCGCGATCGACCATGGCGTATTCGGTATCGTAAGCCACCGCCCAGAAGACATTCGCTAGCAACATCAGCCAGGCTGCCGGCGGCACTGTATTTTGCAATGCGGCGAATCCCATCGGAATACCGAAACCGAAGGCAATGCCAAGACAGGCCTGCGGAATCGCAAAGAAGCGTTTGAAGTAGGGGTAACTGCCGCCCACGATCAGCGCCGCCACGGACAACTGTTTGCTCAGTCCGTTGAGTGGCAGAATCAGCAGAAAAGAGAGCAGCGCCAGCGCCGCCGCGACCATCAGCGCCTCCCAGCTTTTGATCCTGCCTGCCGTCAACGGCCGGTCGAGCGTGCGCTTGACATGCCTGTCGATATCGCGGTCGGCATAGTCATTGAGGGCGCAACCGGCCGAACGCATCAACACCGTACCCAGCGTGAAGATCGCCAGAATGCTCCAGTCGGGATGGCCGTCGGACGCCAGCCAAAGCGCCATCAGCGTCGGCCACAGCAACAACAGGATGCCGATGGGCTTATGCAGGCGCACCAGTCGCAAGTAAAGATACAGGCGATTCATGTCAGGGCAAGTGAAAAAACACCATTATAAAGCGGCACTGATCGCGTAGGCACCGGAACCCGGCTGCTCATAGCCACTTCCAGCCAAAGCGATGGTAGAACTTGAATGCGGAAGCAATGAACATGCGGATGTGTGCAAAACCCTTGCGAGCAGCCCCGCCGCCGTAATGGACGACGCCCACCGCCGGCACGTAGGCGATACGCGCGAGCCGGCTGGTTCGAAGACTGAGATCATAGTCTTCGAAATAGAGGAAATAGCGCGGATCAAAGCCCCGCAGGCGCTTGAGCGTGTCGGTCCGAAACAACATGAAGCAGCCGCTCACGAGCGGCGGATCCCAAACGACACGCGATTCGTTGATCTCATCGCGCATCTCCAGACGGGACAGCCGGCGGTTGAAATGTTGTCGGAGAGTCCGCGGCAGCAATCCTCTGACGAAAAAATCGAGCAGCGCCGGGTAGCGGCGGCATAGATACTGGATATGGCCTGCATCGTCGGCGATGCGCGGCGTGAGCAGGCCAACGTCCGGGTGAGCATCGAGGAAAGCGAGCGCTTCCGTCAGAGCAAACGGCTCGAGGTCGATATCGGGATTCAGGACCAGATGGTAGCGGCTTTGCGCCTGTTCGATAGCCAGATTGTGACCGCGGCCGTAGCCGACGTTGCCGTGGCCGAAAAGCACGTGGAACGCAACGCCCATCCGGTCGAGCATCTCCCTGATCGCGAACAGGTCGGGCAGACCGCCGTTGTCGATCATCCAGACGCTGATGCGCAACCGGGGGCGGGATTCGCGCAGATAGCCGAACGCGGCGCTAAGGCTTGTGAACGTTTGCGCGAGCAGAACCACATCGGGATGGTAGGTCACGATGGAGATCGACAGCGCGTCGTCAGCAGGCAGCGGAGAACCCATGGATGGCGAAAAATGCGGGAAACCTCAGTCAGGCGAGCGGCCTGGTTCTCGGCGGCCAGGCGAGACCGAAGTCGTCGTGTTCGAGCGTGAGGTTCGGACTGTATGCTGGATCGTTTGTCAGGAAATCTCCCCAGCGCTTTTGCATGTATTTGATTTCGGACAGAAATCTTGCCTGCTTTTCCAGATTGTCCTCACTACCTCGCGTTGCCGATTCGTGGTGATAGAGTTCCGCGTAAGGGGTCCAAACATTCCGGTAACCCGCTTCACGGACCCGCAGGCAGAAATCCACATCATTGAATGCAACGGTCAGGTTTTTTTCGTCGAGACCGCCCACTTCTTCATAGATGGTTTTCCTGATGACGAGACACGCTGCAGT
This sequence comes from Herbaspirillum sp., assembly GCA_049278475.1. Taxonomy (GTDB): domain Bacteria; phylum Pseudomonadota; class Gammaproteobacteria; order Burkholderiales; family Burkholderiaceae_D; genus Herbaspirillum. The sequence continues at coordinate 5,554 of JBAPMF010000060.1, forward strand.
AACGGCCGAATAGGCGCTGATCAAGCCCGTTCGTCCGAAATATCCGTAGCCCGGCTGTGGGATATGCTTATGTGAATGCCCTGCGACACCCCCCACTCCAAGCACGATGCCGCCATGCTGCAACGTGTCGTTCGGATACAGCAGCTTTGCGCCAACGGCCCCTACACCAGGTTGCGAAGCCAGAGCGACCATCTCCGACAACCACTCAGGAGCGATGACTTCAATGTCATTGTTGATAAGCCCGACAAATTCACCACGAGCCTGCTCCACCGCTGCGTTGTTCAGTACTGAATAATTGAATGGACGCCCGTCGCGCTGCATTCGAATACGCTTGTCGCGCGCGATCGATTCGAAGTATGCAAGCACTTCCGGATCATCCGATCCGTTATCGACAACGATGATTTCGTAATTCACATATGTCGTCTTTGCGACGATGCTGTCGATACACTGACGTATTAGATGAAGACCGTTACGTGTCGGAATGATCAGACTCACGAGCGGCAGTTGCGGTGGCAACTGGTATCGCGCGCGATAACCTGACCCATTCCACTCGATGACGCCGGCAATGCGTTGCCGCGCAAAGTGTTCGTTCAGCGCACGCTCCCCGGCCTGCATCGCGTATGGCTTCGCATCGGCTCCTGACGCGGTACTCGCGGCGTGGACTCGCCAGTGATACAGGACGCGTGGAATGTGACGAATCGTAGATACGTCGATCTGCTCGATGCAACGCAGCGCGAGATCATAATCCTGCGAACCCTCGAACCCGATGCGGAAGCCGCCCACCTTGTCAACCAGCGGTTTGTAGTACACGCCAAGGTGGCTAAACATATTCTGCGAATAGAACAGGTCAGGATTCCAGTCGCATTTGAAATACGGGTCGCAGCGAGTCCCCGCCTCGTTGATCTTGTCCTCGTCCGAATAGACCATCCGGACCGACGGATGCTTGAGAATCTCATCCACGACGCAGTAAAGCGCATGTTCGGCCAGCAGGTCGTCGTGATCGAGCAATGCGATCCACTGGCCTGTCGCCACTTCCAGTGCGCTGTTCGATGCCGCAGAGATATGTCCGTTCTTTTCGCGGAACACGACCTTGATTCGCTCGTCATTGCGGGCATACTGTTCAAGCAACGGGCGGATTTGCGGATCGGTCGATAAATCGTCGGCTATGCACAGTTCCCAATTCTGGTAGAGTTGATTTTTTACTGACTCGATTGCGCCGACCAGCCATTCCAGACCGGGGTTATGTACGGGCATCACAACAGATATCAACGGCGGCTCCCGGAAGTCGGCAATGCGTTCGAGAATTGCATCCCGCGTCGCTGCATCGATCTGATCGTAGCGGCGAATCCATTGAGCATAACTGCCCGGATTGACGGGGTCTGGGTCGCCGACGCGCGGCCACTTGAGTTTTTTCCGCACTCCTGTTAAACCTTCGCGACGGTAAACGTCAAATGCCTTACGCACAACCGCGCGCAAGCCCCCCGCTACCGTTACTCGATTTACAAGCAAATACGTTTTCAACACCGTCATTTTGGGCCAATGCAACACCAACTGGCATTTGTCCGACACCTTACCGCGGTGCTCTTTGTATAGTTGTTCGAGAGGCTTCATTCCAGATAATCCTTGTAGTTCCACCAATCTCTCGTTTCATGGCCACCGCGCAGCACGGCGAGCCGACGCAATCCGGCACCCTGCCCGCCTTCACGCCGCCTGCGCTGACCCAGTAACACACTCACCCTGTTGTCGCCTCATACGCCGCCATAACCTCTTCCACTGCACCGAATGCACGTACTCGCCCACGCTCCATCCACAAAACCTTGTTGCACACCTTGCGGATCTCTGCATTCGAATGCATTGCGAGCACGACGATCTCCGCGCGGCTATGCAGGTCCGCCAGCCGCGCTTCAGCCTTATGCATGAACGATGCATCGCCGACCCCCATGACTTCGTCCAGCAACAGGATTTCGGCATCGACCGCGGTGGACACGGCAAACGCGAGCCGCACTTTCATCCCGGTGGAGTAAGTACGAATCGGTAAATCCAGATAATCTCCCAATTCACTGAAATCAGCGATTTCGTGTTGCTTTACACGGATTTCCGCATCGGACATACCGAGCAGCAGTCCTCTCAGTCTGATGTTCTGTATACCTGTCGAGTTCTCGTCCATGCCGAGGCTGATATCGAGCAGCGGCACGACTTTCCCTTCGCGTACCAAGGTGCCGGCGGGCTGATAAATCCCCGCCAACACGCGAAGCAATGTCGATTTCCCCGCGCCGTTATGACCAATCAGACCGACCCGGTCACCGCGTTCGAAACGCACGCTCACGTCGTCGAGCGCGCGAACGACGATCACACCATCATTGCCCTCGGCGATCCGGTTGCGCCGTCCCACACGGAATACCTGCTTTTTCAGCGAGCGCCCCTGCACGTCATAGATCGGCAGGTCGAGGATCACGTTCTTCAGTTCAATATATGCCATGTCGTGTTCCTCAGACCCAGTACGGAATGCGCTTCAGATAGCGGCCGGTCATGAGCAACGCTATCGGCCAGCCGAGCACGGCCATACCGATCGTCACCTCCCAGGTCAGCGCGCTCGGCATCTGCCCGATCAGCGGGCCACGCACGACATCGATTAGATACGCCAGCGGATTCCATTCAACGATGAATGAAAACCGGTTTAATGCATTCGGACGAAAAATGATCGGCGTCACGTAGAACCCGACCTGAAGCAGCGCGCCGATGATCTGCGGCAGATCGCGGAAGCGGGCGGACAACAGACCAGCCAGCATCGCCATCCACATCATGTTGAGGACATACAACACGAATCCGGGAATGAACATCGGCAGCATCGCCCAGCTCTTCACACCAAAGATCGTGAGCAATACGATGACAATCACAAAATTGTGACCCATGACAATCAAATTCCGCCACACGACCTGCAGGATGTAAATCAGCTTCGGCGTCGCCATCTGCCGGATGTACGATGCGTTGTTGATATACGCCGTTCCACCTTCCTGAATCGTCTGCGAGAACAGGCTCCACAGCACGAGACTGGACGCGAGGAACGGCAAGTAGTCGCTCATCGACTGCCCGAACAGCGTCCCGTAAACAGCGCCAAGCGATGCGATCATCACGCCCATACTGATCGTCAGCCAGAACGGCCCCAGACGCGACCGCGCATAGCGCTGCCGGATTTCTAGCCAGCCGAGCAGCGTCCATAGCCGCCATGACGCGATGCTTTGTTTGAGGTCAACGAGTGCGTGAGTCATCATGAAAACGATCAGAAAACAATTTAAGGTGATCCGTAGATCCCCTTTTTTAGCGCATCACAATGCACCGGTGCGGCCGATGAGGCCGTGCCAGATTCCGAGCAACGACAGCCGCAAATGGGTAAACCGGGGCCGCATGAAAAAGCCATAGATCACCAGCCGAAACGGCATCTTGACAAGCTCAGTCGATTTCCAACTGCACGGCACATCATCCCGCCTCATCAGCGCCACTGTGTTCCGGAAAATATAGTAATGCCGCACCGCGCTATGCCCCGGATAATTTCTCCCGAACACACGCACCGGCTCATCGCCAAGTTTGTGCGCGAGACGCAATGCCGGCGCGCCCAGCACGGCATACCCTTTCGCGCGCGCACGCACGCACCATTCCAGATCGACCAAGTCGATGAAAAGCCCATCATCCATTGGGCCAACATCCTGCCAAACCGCGAGGTTCACGCAGGAGCCGGACGTGATCAGGTAATCGACGTCGATGGGCTGCGTGCCTGTCGGCTTGATTCGCTTCAATTTCAGAAACCTGAAACGAATAAAAGGCGCAATGCCGTGCAGTCGCACGTCTTCATACGCGGGCCCAACGAGCGCCACGCGCGCATTACGCGCGCGCTCGACCGCGAGCGTGCGCGGTAGTTCTGTCAGCAGCAGTTCGGACGGCTCACTGTCCTGATCGAATAGCAATGCGCTGTCACAACCCGCATCGACCAGGCGCGCAATACCCTGATTGAGAGCTGTCGCGATCCCGAGATTCGCGCCGTTCGCAACATAATCGATACGCACGTCAAGGCCCAACGCCGCCGCGTTCGACACCTGCTCGGTATTGTCGATGACCACGCACGGCCATGTCTGCACGAGCCGATTCGCGCGTGCAACGCACGCACAGTCCGGGCGGTAGAAAACGATGACGATGCCGGCCCGTTCTTCGCAAGGCAAATGTCCGGTCAAGCTACTCACTCAGACACAACCGCAGCGCATCGTCCCAGGCCGGCATCCGCAAGCCGAACACTTCGGCCAGCTTGTCGAGCGCCATCCGCGAGTTCGCCGGGCGCCGGGCCGGTACTGGATAATCGCTCGCAGGAACCGGCGCCACTTTCGGCGCGCACTCACCCATCGCGATCGCAAAGATCGCCTCCGCGAAGCCGTGCCATGACGTCGCGCCAGCCGACGTGAAGTGATAGACGCCCGAACGCTGAGTCCACCAATCGGCATCACCCGCGCCTTGCGCGATGATGTGCGACGTCGCGACAGCAATCGTCTTCGACCATGTCGGCGCGCCGATCTGGTCCGCGACGACGCGCAACTCTGGCCGCTCGCTGCCGAGCTTCAGCATCGTCAACAGAAAATTCCTGCCGCGCCGGCCATACACCCAGCTCGTGCGCAGAATCAGATGCGCGCAGCCAGCAGCCGCGATCGCCTGCTCGCCTTCCAGCTTCGTCAGTCCATATACATTCTGCGGATTCGTCGCATCGGTTTCGACATACGCACCCGCTTTCATGCCATCAAACACGTAATCGGTCGAATAGTGGATCAGCACCGCGCCGTTTTTCGCCGCCTCTTCCGCGAACACACGCGGCACATCGGCGTTCAGCCAGCGTGCGGCATCGACATCGGTTTCAGCCTTGTCCACGGCCGTATACGCGGCCGGATTCACGATGATGGATGGCTTCACTGCGCGCACTACAGCGCGCACGTGATCGGGATCGGATAAATCAAGCATCGACCGGTCGCACGGCACGATGCGGCCGAGTCCCTGGAGCGACCGCAGCAGCTCGAAGCCGACCTGGCCATTCACACCCGTCACAAGTATCGTCGCTTCCTGGCTCATTTCTCCCTCAGGCGTAGACTTCCGCTTCGCTCAAGCGCTTGCCCGCCGCGTCCTTCGCAGCCAGCAGCGGCTCAAAGTCGATCGGCCACTCGATACCGATCTCCGGATCGCTCCAGACGATGCTGCGCTCGTGCTCGGGGAACCAGTAATCCGTCGTCTTGTACAAAAACTCAGCCGACTCCGACAACGTCATAAAACCATGCGCGAAACCGGACGGCACCCAAAGCTGACGATGATGATCAGCCGACAGACGAACACCGATCCATTTACCGAAATTCGGAGAAGATTTGCGAATGTCGACAGCAACGTCGAACACCTCGCCCTGAATCACGCGCACGAGTTTTCCCTGCGCATGCCGAATCTGATAATGCAGCCCGCGCAGCACGCCCTTCGCCGAACGCGAATGATTGTCCTGCACGAACTCGACGCCCGGCTCGACCAGTTCGGCAAATTCACGCGCATTGAAGCTCTCGAAAAAGAACCCGCGCGCATCACCGAATACCTTCGGCTCGATGAGCTTGACTTCGGGAAGCGCGGTAGCAGTTACCTGGATGGCCATGCGATTTGATCCGCAAGAATGTTTTTGAGGTACTGGCCGTAGTCGTTCTTCGAGAGTGGCTGCGCAAGCTTGAGCAGCTGTTCGGCGTCGATCCACTGTTTGCGATACGCGATTTCCTCGGGACATGCGACCACCAGCCCTTGACGCTTTTGCAGCGTCGCGATGAATGTAGCCGCCGCGATCAGCGAATCGTGCGTGCCCGTGTCGAGCCATGCGTAGCCGCGTCCCATGATCTCGACGTCGAGCGCGCCGTTCGCCAGATAGCACGAGTTTACGTCGGTGATTTCCAGCTCGCCGCGCGCGGAAGGCTTAATATCCGCCGCGATGTCGCACACACGGTTGTCATAGAAATAAAGTCCAGTGACCGCATAGTGCGAACGCGGCTTCGCGGGCTTTTCCTCGATCGACACTGCGCGGAATTCCCCGTCGAACTCAACGACTCCATACCGTTCGGGATCCTGCACGTGATACGCGAATACGGTCGCGCCCGACGCCTGCGCATTCGCGCGTTCGAGTTGCTTCGCGAGATCGTGTCCGTAGAAAATATTATCGCCGAGAAGCAGCGCGGATGGATCGCTGCCGACGAATTCCCTGCCAATGATGAACGCCTGCGCCAGCCCGTCCGGCGACGGCTGCACCGCATAGCGGATGTTCATCCCCCACTGGCTGCCATCGCCGAGCATCGCTTCGAAGCGCGGCGTATCCTGCGGCGTCGAGATGATCAACACATCGCGAATGCCGGCGACCATCAGCGTCGACAGCGGGTAGTAGATCATCGGCTTGTCGTATACGGGCAGAAGCTGCTTCGATACGACGTGCGTGATCGGATAAAGCCGGGTGCCGGAGCCACCGGCCAGGATGATACCCTTGCGTGCCATCGTGTCTGCCCTCAAGCGCGCTGCGCGTAGTTTGTCTCGACCCAGTTGTGGTAGTCGCCCGACACCACCTCGCCGACCCACGCCTGATTGTCGAGATACCAGTGGACCGTCTTCGCGAGGCCCGTCTCGAACGTCTCGGACGGTTTCCAGCCCAGCTCGCGCTCGAGCTTGCGCGCGTCGATCGCGTAACGGCGGTCATGGCCGGGACGGTCCTTCACGTAGGCAATCTGGTCGCGATACGAACCCGCCGCCTTCGGCCGCATGGTATCGAGCAGGTCGCACAGCGTATGGACGACGTCGAGATTCTTTTTTTCATTCCAGCCGCCGACATTGTAGGTCGCGCCGGGCACGCCGCGCACGAGCACCTCGCGGATCGCGCTGCAATGATCGCCGACGTACAGCCAGTCGCGTACATTCTGGCCGTCACCGTAAACCGGCAGCGGCTTGCCTGCAAGCGCGTTCGCGATCATCAGCGGGATTAGCTTTTCGGGAAACTGGTATGGACCGTAGT